>NZ_JBEAII010000007.1:0-266832 GCF_040064515.1 Klebsiella sp. CN_Kp104
CAAACTCTTCAATTTAAGTTTGATGCTCGTGAATTAAACTTCGTAATGAATTACGTATGTTCACTCAGAGACTTGGTATTCATTTATTGTCCGAAGACATTAAGAATCCATGTCACTTTGAGTGCCCACACAGATTGTCTGATAAATTGTTAAAGAGCAGTTGCAACGCGGCTTTCAGCTCACCGTTGCGAGGTCCCGTATATTACGTTTTCCTCATTCAGAGTCAAGCGTTTATTTTCACTTTTCTCTGTCGGTTTTCAGCGTTGTTATTTACCGCTGAAACCCTGCTGACCCAGCGGCTTGCTTGCCGTTGTTCCGTGTCAGTGGAGGCGCATTATAGGGAGTTCTGAGACGTTGACAAGCCCTGTTTTCAAAAAACTTTTCAACCGTCTCTTTTTTCACCAAAGGCGGTGTCAAAACCGTAAAAAATCGCCCTTTTGCTGTTTTAACCACCGAAACAAGCCGCCAGGTGGCATACTGATGAAGTAGAAAAGAGAAAGGAACGGCATTTATGTCTATAAGCGCACAGCAGCTGGCGGCACAAAAAAACATCTCCTGGGTCATCGCGGAGAAGATCGCCCAAAAAATTCTCACCGGCGAATATCCGCCAGAGAGCATTCTTCCTGGTGAAATGGAACTGGGCGAACAGTTTGGCGTGAGCCGGACGGCAGTACGAGAAGCGGTAAAAACGCTGGCAGCTAAAGGCATGCTGCTTCCGCGCCCGCGTATCGGAACTCGCGTTCTGGCACGCAGCAGCTGGAACTTTCTGGATAAAGAGCTGCTTGCCTGGTGGCTGACGGAAGATAATTTTGCCGAGGTGGTTAGCCATTTTCTGGTGATGCGTAGCAGCCTGGAGCCTCAGGCCTGTTTTCTGGCGGCGATAAACGGCACCTCCGAGCAGAAAGCGCAGCTCAATACGCTAATGGAAGAAATGATCGAGCTGAAAAGACATTTTATCCGCGAACGCTGGATTGAAGTCGATATGGCCTGGCATGAACATATTTATGCGATGAGCGGCAACCCGTTTCTCACCTCTTTCGCGTCGTTATTCCATTCGGTATATCAGACCTATTTCACCTCGATTACGCAAAATGAAGTCGTTAAACTCGATCTACACCAGGCTATTGTTGACGCCATTCAGGAAAGCGACGGTCCACGCGCGCAGCTTGCCTGCCAGACATTATTGAACACCCCAAACCACACAGGTAAATAAAGAAGGAAATGGCATGACCGGGAAGAAAGGGCTGAGTATGGCCGGACTGCCATGGATTGCGGCCATGGCTTTCTTTATGCAGGCGCTGGACGCCACTATTCTTAATACCGCGCTTCCCGCGATTGCGCATAGCCTCGGTCACTCCCCGCTGGCGATGCAATCCGCCATTATCAGCTACACCCTGACGGTAGCGATGCTGATTCCGGTGAGCGGCTGGTTGGCCGATCGCTTTGGCACCCGCAAGGTCTTTATCGTTGCCGTTAGCCTGTTTACCCTGGGCTCCCTCGCCTGCGCGCTTTCCACTTCGCTTCCCGAATTGGTTGTCTTCCGCGTCATCCAGGGGATCGGCGGCGCAATGATGATGCCGGTTGCGCGCCTGGCGCTGTTACGCGCCTATCCGCGTAGCGAACTGCTGCCGGTACTCAACTTCGTTACCATGCCCGGACTGGTCGGCCCCATCCTCGGCCCTGTACTCGGCGGCGTGTTAGTCACCTGGGCCAGTTGGCACTGGATTTTCTTGATTAACATCCCGATTGGCATCATCGGCATTCTCTACGCCCGCAAATATATGCCGGACTTCACCACGCCCCGCCGTCGTTTCGACACCAGCGGTTTTGTGCTTTTTGGTTTAAGCCTGGTGCTGTTCTCCAGCGGTATTGAGCTCTTTGGCGAGAAAATCGTCGCCAGCTGGATAGCGCTGGCCGTCATCGCCCTGAGCGTCGTGCTCATGCTGGCCTATATTCGGCATGCTCGTCGCCATCCCACTCCGCTGATTTCGCTCTCTCTATTTAAGACCCATACCTTCTCTGTCGGGATCGCCGGTAACCTGGCGACACGGTTAGGTACCGGCTGCGTGCCGTTCCTGATGCCGCTGATGCTACAAGTCGGTTTCGGCTACCCGGCCATTATCGCCGGCTGCATGATTGCGCCGACGGCCATCGGCTCGATAATCGCCAAGTCGACCGTCACGCAGATCCTGCGCTGGTTTGGTTATCGCAAAACGTTGGTGGGAGTCACCATCTTTATTGGTTTGATGATCGCGCAGTTTGCGCTGCAGTCGCCGGGAATGCCGCTGTGGCTGCTACTACTGCCGCTATTTGTACTGGGGATGGCGATGTCCACGCAGTTCACCTCGATGAACACCATTACGCTTGCTGATTTAACCGATGACAATGCCAGTAGCGGCAACAGCCTGCTCGCGGTAACCCAGCAGCTGTCGATTAGCCTTGGCGTAGCCATTAGCGCGGCGGTTCTGCGTTTTTATGAAGGGTTTGATAACGCCAGTACCATCGAACAATTCCACTATACCTTTATCACGATGGGTGCGATCACCGTGGTGTCAGCGTTGATGTTTATGCTGCTCAGAGCCAAAGATGGCCGCAACCTGATAACGGAGCGGCACAAGCACTAAGCTGAACCGCGAATCACCAGCTCTGGAGTGAGCTGCACGCGCTGCTGTTTTTGCCCGGGATCCGCCATGCGGTGAATCAGCACATCGATAGCGAGCTCTCCCAGTTCATCTTTAGGTTGATGAATGGTGGTGAGCGGCGGGGTCATATAGCGCGCCAGTTCAATATCGTCATACCCCACCAGCGCCATATCCTGCGGAATATGCAACCCGGACTGATACAGCGCCTGATACGCGCCGACCGCCATCGCATCATTACCGACAAAGACCGCCTGCGGCCGTGGCGTTAACGCCAGCAGTTGCTGCATCGCAGTAAAACCGCCGCCAAATTCAAAATCGCTGGTAATGACATAACCTTCGGCGACATCCAGCCCGGCGCGCGCCATCGCCGCATGATAGCCCTCCAGCCGCAGTCGCGACGGCGTTTTATCCAGCGGCCCGGCAATGCAGGCAATACGGGTATGACCGCGATCGATCAGATACTGGGTCGCCATATCGCCACCAAGCAACGAATTATCCTGAATGAGATCGCTGTCGCCGTCGAACGGCGCCCAATCCATCATCACCGTCGGCACCGACGGATAACGCTGCATGATCTCCTGGGAAGGTTGATGCGTTTCGGTGCACAGTAGCAGCAGACCATCGACGCGTTTTTGCATCAGCGTTTCCAGATTGCGATTCATCCGCTGCTCATCACCTTCGGTATTACATAGCACCAGGCTGTAGCCGCGCTCGAAACAGCTGCGTTCCACGCCGCGCACCAGCTCCGAATAAAACGGGTTGGTACTGGCGGTGATCAGCATGCCGATGGTTCGCGTCTGATTTAACTTGAGGCTACGCGCCAGCGCCGAAGGCGCGTAGTTAAGACTTTTGATCGCCGCATCAACTTTGGCGGTAATCGCCTCGCTGACAAAGCGGTCTTTATTAATGACGTGAGAAACGGTTGAGGTGGAAACGCCCGCGACGCGGGCCACATCCTTCATGGTAGCCAAGCATTACCCCTGTTGACGCAAGAATTCGTCGATCTCTTTGCGCCACGGCACAGACGGTTGCGCCCCCTTACGGGTGACGGCAATCGCGGCGGCGGCATGGGCAAAACGGATGGCGTCTGACACTTCACGGCCTTCCAGCAGCGCGGTGACAAATGCGCCATTAAAAGTGTCGCCAGCGGCAATCGTATCGATGGCCTGAACTTTAAATCCTGGAACCCGGCGGCTTTCGCCCTCACAGCTTAACCAAACGCCGCGGCTGCCGAGAGTAATCATCACCGTACCAATTCCCTTCGCATGAAGCGCGCTGGCGGCTTTCGCGGCATCGTCGTCGCTCTCAACGCGAATACCGGTCAGCTTTTCCGCTTCGGTTTCATTCGGCGTAATAACATCCACCAGCGCCAATAGCTCATCCGAAAGTTCACGCGCCGGTGCGGGATTGAGTACCACCGTCGTCTGATGCTGATGAGCGATTTTCGCGGCAGCCATCACGCTCTCCAGCGGCGACTCCAGCTGCATTAACAATGCCTGCGCGTTGGCGATACGTTCTTTCTCCGCCTCTACCTGAGAAACCGATAGCGCTGCATTAGCGCCGGCATGAATACCGATGACATTCTCACCTTCCGCGTTAACGAAAATTAACGCGACGCCAGTAGATTCGCCAGCAACGGTACGCACCGGCGCCACGTCGATGTTATCGCTCGCGAGCTGGCGGCGGACGCGTTCGCCAATGTCGTCATCGCCGGTACAGGCAATGAAGGCAATATCCGCGCCGCTACGCCCGGCAGCCACCGCCTGGTTAGCGCCTTTACCGCCGAATGCGACCTGATAGTGGTTTCCGGTGACGGTCTCACCTGGAGTAGGGAAGGATTCAAGGTTAAGAATGTGATCGGCATTGATGCTGCCAAGGACGACAAGTTTGCCTGCGGTTTTCATCATCTTTATTCCCGGGAAAGCGCGCCACCGGACTCCGGTGGCGCATGCCCTGCTTTTCTTTTTATGTTGTCCCTCGGGCCGTTGCCGGCCCGAATCGCATTTTACTGCTTAATGACCAGTTTCAGCTCAACCGGATAGCTGGCATCCACTTTTTCGCCCTTCAGCACTTTATCAGCGGTTTCGACGCCTTTAACGCCGATCTGCTCCGGCAACTGGGCGATAGTCGCTGCCAGTTTGCCACTATTTACTGCTTTTTCGCCATCCGGAGTGCCGTCAAATCCAACCACCATCACATCAGATTTTCCTGCAGTCTGCAGCGCACGCAGCGCGCCCAGCGCCATTTCGTCGTTCTGCGCAAACACCGCCTGCACGTCCGGATGCGCCGTCAGCAGGTTCTGCATAACGTTCAGACCTTTAGTACGGTCGAAGTCAGCGGGCTGGCTGGCCAGTACGTTGAACTTATGCGCCGCCACGGCCTGTTTGAAACCTTCGCCGCGCTCGCGCGCCGCAGAGGTACCAGCAATACCTTGCAGCTCAATCACTTTCGCGCTTTCGCCGACTTTCTTCGCGATATAGTCGCCGGCCATTTTACCGCCCAGCACGTTATCGGAAGCAATATGGCTCACCACATCACCTTTAGAAGCCTGGCGGTCAAGGGTAATGACCGGGATTTTAGCCTGGTTCGCCATCTTCACCGCATTGCCGACAGCATCGGAGTCGGTTGGGTTAATCAGCAGCAGCTTAGCGCCACGCACCGTTAAGTCCTGTACGTTCGCCAGCTCTTTTGCCGGGTTATTCTGAGAATCCAGCACCACCAGGTTGTAACCCAGCTTATCGGCTTCTTTCTGCGCGCCGTCTTTCAGAGAAACGAAGAACGGGTTATTCAGGGTAGAGATAACCAGTGCGATGGTATCTTTCGCCATCGCGTTTGCGCTAACGGTCGCGCTTAGAGCAACAGCAGAGACCAGGGTCGCCAGTTTTTTCATATTCATAGTTAAGATGTCCTGTAGAGTTCTCAGTTACTGCTTTTTGTTATCTACCAGTACCGCCAGCAAAATCACCACCGCTTTGACGATCATCTGGTAATAGGAAGAAACGCCTAAAAGGTTCAGACCATTATTCAGGAAGCCAAGGATCAGCGCGCCAATCAGCGTGCCGACGATACGACCTTTACCACCGGCCAGGCTAGTGCCGCCAAGTACGACCGCTGCGATCGCGTCTAATTCATAGCCCGTCCCCGCCGTCGGCTGCGCAGAGGAAAGACGCGCCACTTCGATGATCCCGGCCAGTGAAGCCAACATTCCGCATAACGCATAGACGATGATTTTCACTCTATTTACGCTGATGCCGGAAAGCCGCGTCGCCGCTTCATTACCGCCCAGGGCATAAATATAACGACCCAGGCGAGTATGGTGCAGCATGTACCAGGCCGCCAGGAAGACAATAGCCATAATCCATACCGGCGTAGGGATCCCCAGCGGGCGTCCGATACCGAACCAGCCGAACAGATCGGCGTTATCGCTAAAGCCGGTGTTGATCGGGCTGCCGTTGGTGTAAACCATCGTCACGCCGCGCAGCAGCAGCATCATTACCAAAGTGGCGATAAACGCCTGCACGCGCCCTTTCGCGACAATCACCCCGGTCACCGCGCCAATAGCCGCACCGAGCGCCAGCGCGGCGGCAACGGCCACCAGCGCATTCACTTCGATACCGACGATAGACGCCGCGACGGCGCCGGTCAACGCCAGCAGAGAACCGACGGACAGATCGATCCCCGATGTCAGAATGACCAGCGTCATCCCGACCGCCATGATGGCGTTAACGGAAGTCTGCTGCAGAATATTAAACAGGTTATTGACGGTAAAAAAGTTGGGGCTCATGGTCGAAACGATCGCGATCAGCACCAGCAGGGCGATCAGCGATTTTTGCTCCATCAGCCACGCTTTAGTGAAATAGCGGCGACCAGTAACAGCCTGGGTAGTCATCTTTTTTACTCCTGATTCACACGGTTAAGCTTGCCCACAGCGGCAGCCATCAATACTTCCTGGGTGGCCTGCTCGCGTGTGAATTCACCGCCGAGATGCCCTTCATGCATCACAATGATGCGATCGCTCATGCCCAGCACTTCCGGCATCTCCGAAGAGACGAGAATGATGCTCAGGCCATCGGCTTTAAACTGGTTAATCAGCTGGTAGATCTCTTTCTTCGCCCCAACGTCGACGCCGCGGGTCGGTTCATCGAGGATCAGCACTTTCGGCCGGGTCATCAGCCCGCGAGCGATAGCGACTTTTTGCTGGTTACCGCCGGAAAGCAGGCCGATTGCCTGCTCCATTGAAGGCGTCTTCACATTAAACAGCCGAATGAAATCACTGACCGCCTGCTGTTCATCTTTATGCTTAAGGCTGCCGCCCGCCCGACTGAAGTAGCGTAGCGCGGTCAATGACATATTTTCTTTGACCGACATTCCGAGCACCAGGCCATCACGCTTACGGTCTTCGGAGATATAGACAATGCCGTTCGCCAGGCCATCCTGCGGCGAACGGGTGACGACTTCATGGCCATCCAGCGTCACGGAACCGCTGCTACGCGGCAGCGCGCCGTACAGCACTTTCATCAGTTCAGTACGCCCGGCGCCCATCAGCCCGGCGACGCCGAGGATTTCGCCCTGACGCAGGGTAAACGTCACGTTTTCCACACCGGAGCCGCAGAGATTATCGACCTTCAGACGTACCGCGCCCGGCGCCTTATCGAGATGCGGATATTGATCTTCCAGCTTACGGCCAACCATCATCTCGATCAGTCGATCCTCATCCAGCGAAGCCACTTCGCGCTCGGCAATAAATTGCCCGTCGCGAAATACGGTGACGTCATCGCAGATTTCGAAGATCTCTTTCATGCGGTGGGAGATATAGACGATACCGCGCCCCTGCGACTTCAATTCGCGGATGACGCGGAACAGCGATTCGGTCTCGGTATCGGTCAGGGCATCGGTAGGCTCATCCATAATGATGACCTTCGATTCGAAGCTCAGCACTTTAGCGATTTCCACCATTTGCTGATCGCCAATCGACAGATCGCCCACCAGCTTCTGGCTGTTAAAGCGTAAATTCAGCTTCGCCAGCAGCTTGTCCGCTTCGGCATACATCTTTTTCCAGTCGATTTTGCCAAAGCGGTTAACGAACTCGCGGCCGAGGAAGATGTTCTCGGCAATCGTTAATTGCGGGATCAGGTTGAGTTCCTGGTGAATGATGCC
The DNA here is from genome assembly GCF_040064515.1 of Klebsiella sp. CN_Kp104. Classification (NCBI taxonomy): domain Bacteria; kingdom Pseudomonadati; phylum Pseudomonadota; class Gammaproteobacteria; order Enterobacterales; family Enterobacteriaceae; genus Klebsiella; species Klebsiella sp. CN_Kp104. Next base: position 7,800 of record NZ_JBEAII010000007.1, read on the forward strand.
GATACCGGCTTCCTGTGAGGATTTTGGGCCGTTAAAGGTCGTTTCTTTACCTAACCACAGCAAAGAACCGGCATCACGGGTATAGATACCGGTCAGTACCTTCATCATTGTAGATTTACCGGCGCCATTTTCCCCTACCAGCGCCATCACCCGGCCGGCATAGACATTCAGCGCCGCGCCGGAGAGCGCTTTGACGCCAGGGAACGCTTTATCGATCCCTTTCAGCTGTAATAAAGCTTCCATGACGGCGACCTCAGAAAGTGACGCCGGCACAAAGAATAATATTCGCATACGGGGAACACTCCCCGCTGCGAATTACCGCCTGACTATCTGCGGTTTGTTTTTTGAACTGCTCATGACTGGTGTAACGAATTTCAATCGTATTTCCCTGGTGCTGCTGCAGCTGCTCAAGATGATTGAGCAACGTCGCGTGGAGTTGCGGATTATGGGTTTTAATCTCTTCCGCGATGACCGCCGCCTCAACCTGCATTTCCGCCGTTACGACTTCCAGAACCTGCATAAAAGAAGGTACGCCCTGAGTAAGCGCCATATCAATGCGCGCGCTGCTGCGGGGAACCGGCAATCCGGCGTCGCAAACAACCAGCGTATCGGTATGACCGAGGCGGGAGATAACGGAAGAAATATCAGCGTTAAGTACGGTGCCTTTTTTCATTTTGTCTCTTTTGCTCCACTAGCGAAACGTTTCGCTGCCCTAAGTATTGTCAATCAGCGAACAGAAAACCACCGGCAGAAGAGAGAAATGTGATCGCCATCGAAACGTTTCGCAACGCGGGGACAAGAAGTTACATCAAGATGTGAGAGACAAAAAAGCCCTTCGTTATTGAAGGGCTTTTCGACATCAGATTTCCACCTGCGTACCGAGCTCAATAACCCGGTTAGGCGGGATTTCAAACTGATCCGGCGCGCGCAGAGCGTTACGCTGCAGCAGCAGATACAGCTTGCCACGCAGGCGCAGATACCATGGCCGTTTGCCAATAATCAGCGACTCATGGGACATAAAGAACGACGTTTCCATCATTCGACAGCTCAACCCTTCCAGGCCGCAGCGATGGAACACCTCTTCGACGTTCGGCGTTTCACGCCAGCCATAGCTTGCCACGACGCGCCAGAACGACGGCGACAGTTGCTCAATCTGCACGCGGCGAACGTTATGCACATACGGGGCATCTTCGGTACGCAGAGTCAGCAGGATCACGCGTTCATGCAGCACCTTGTTGTGTTTCAGGTTATGCAGCAGAGCAAAAGGGATCACGTTCAGGGCGCGAGACATATAGACCGCGGTACCCGGTACGCGCACCGGCGGCGATTTCTCCAGTGAGGAGATCATCGCTTCCAGCGAGTTGCCATGCTCGTGCATCCGGCGCAGCAGGCGGAAACGCTCGCTCTTCCAGGTGGTCATCACCGTAAACATCACCAGGCCCAGCGATAACGGTAACCAGCCGCCGGAGACGATTTTATCGAGGTTCGCCGAGAACAGCGGAATATCGATACACAGGAAGGCCACCAGCATCAGGCCGACAAACAGCTTATTCCAGTGCCAGTTTTTGCGCGCCACGGTCGCCGAAAGAATGGAGGTCAACACCATGGTGCCCGTTACCGCAATACCGTACGCCGCCGCCAGATTAGAAGAGTGCTCGAAGCTGACAATGACGATGACCACAGAAACGTACAGCAGCCAGTTAATGAACGGGATGTAAATCTGCCCGGACTCCATTTCCGAAGTATGGATAATGCGCATTGGCGACAGATAGCCCAGACGCACGGCCTGGCGAGTCAGCGAGAAGACCCCGGAAATCACCGCCTGCGAGGCGATAACCGTCGCCAGGGTCGCGATAATCAGCATCGGGATCAGCGCCCATTCCGGCGCCAGCAGGAAGAACGGGTTTTTAATGGCTTCCGGGTGCTTCAGCAGCAGCGCGCCCTGGCCAAAATAGTTAAGCACCAGTGATGGCAGCACCACCGAGAACCACGCCACGCGAATCGGTAGTTTGCCGAAGTGGCCCATATCGGCATACAGCGCTTCCACACCGGTAATCGACAGCACCACCGCGCCAAGCGCAATAAAGGAGACCGTTTTGTACTGCAGGAAGAAATGTACCGCCCAGTAAGGGTTCAGCGCCTGCAGAACTTCCGGGTTATCGAGGATACTGCGCGCGCCAAGCACCGCCAGTAACAGGAACCAGATCAGCATAATTGGCGCGAACAGCTTGCCGACCATCCCGGTACCGTGTTTTTGAATAGCAAATAGCAGGGTCAGCACAATAATGGAGATGGGGACAATCCAGGTATCCAGCTGTGGGGCGATAATTTCCAACCCCTCTATCGCCGACATCACCGATATTGCCGGGGTTATTACTACTTCACCATAGAAGAAGCTACCGCCAATCAGGCCGAGGATCACCAACACGGAGGTCATCTTTGCCGAGGTGTTGCGCCCCGCCAGTGACATCAGCGTTAAGATCCCGCCCTCGCCGGCGTTATCCGCCCGCATCACGAAGGTGATGTATTTAATTGATACGGTAAAGATCAACAGCCAGAAAATCAGCGACAGAAAGCCAAACACCGCATCGCGTTCAACGCCAAAGCCAAACTGGCCTGACAGACATTCGCGAAGAGTATACAGTGGACTGGTACCGATATCGCCGTAAACCACGCCGATTGCCGCCAGCGTTATTGCCGGCAACGATTGTTTATTATCAGTGCTCATAGACTAGTCTTTTCGTTTATAAAACAAATGTGTGCCTAGTCCCTTGGCCCACAAAAAGCGCACAGTATGCACGATTATTTGCTGAATCGTACCCCTAACTGACACCATATTAACTTAGCTCAAAGAAAATAAATCGATTCTTCAGGCTATTACCACCCCTAATCAAACATCTATACTCGACGCAATAACGACACACGACAAAGCACGCAACTCTATTATGGCTCAATCACATTTACTGGCAGAAAGAATTTCCCGACTTAGCGCCGCCCTGGAAAAAGGACTCTTTGAACGCAGCCACGCAATACGTCTGTGCCTGCTGGCTGCGCTCAGCGGCGAGAGCGTATTCCTGCTGGGTCCACCCGGCATCGCGAAAAGCCTGATCGCCCGCCGGCTTAAGTTCGCTTTCAAGCAGGCGCGCGCTTTCGAATATCTGATGACCCGCTTCTCCACCCCGGAAGAAGTTTTCGGCCCGCTGTCTATTCAGGCGCTCAAAGATGAAGGGCGCTATGAGCGTTTAACGGCAGGCTATCTACCAGAGGCGGAAATCGTCTTCCTGGATGAAATCTGGAAAGCCGGCCCGGCTATCCTTAATACCCTGCTGACGGCCATCAACGAACGCCACTTCCGCAACGGCGCCCATGAAGAGAAAATCCCGATGCGCCTGCTGGTTGCGGCGTCGAACGAACTTCCCGAAGCGGATAACAGCCTCGAAGCCTTATATGACCGCATGCTGATCCGCCTGTGGCTGGATAAAGTGCAGGATAAAACTAACTTCCGCTCGATGCTGGTGAGCCAACAGGATGAAAACAGCAATCCGGTTCCCGAAAACCTGCAAATCAGCACCGAAGAGTTCACCCAGTGGCAGCATGACATTGGTACCGTGAAGTTGCCGGACAATGTCTTCGAGCTGGTTTTCCAACTGCGCCAACAATTAGATGCCTTGCCTAATGCGCCTTACGTTTCCGATCGCCGCTGGAAAAAAGCCATCCGTCTGCTGCAGGCCAGCGCCTTCTTTAGCGGCCGCGACGCCATCGCCCCTATCGACCTGATCCTGTTGAAAGATTGCCTGTGGCATAACATCGAAAGCATGAATCTGATGTCTCAGCAGTTGGAATCCCTGATGACCAGCCATGCCTGGGGCCAGCAGGCGATGCTGACTAAACTGGGCGCTATCATCCAACGCCGCATCCAAATCCAGCAGCAGCACAGCGATAAAACCGCGCTTAAAGTCACGCGCGTGGGCGGCATGTTCAGCCGTAAGCCGCATTATGAACTGCCGGACGGAATTGAAGGCGAGACGTTGACGCTGCTTCTCCAGCAACCGCTGAAATTGCACGATCTCGAAGTCATTCATATCGCCTTCGAACGCGAAGCGCTGGTCAACTGGCTGGAAAAAGGCGGCGAGATCCGCGGCAAGCTCAACGGCATCGGTTTTGCCCAGCCATTGACGATGGATGTCGATGCCAGCCAGCACCTGGTGGTGCGCGACGTCAGCCTGCAAGGCTCGCGCCTGTCGCTGCCAGGCAGCGAATCTCAGGAAAATATGCCTGCCGAGATCCGCCAGCAGCTGGAAGCGCTGGATGACGAGTGGCACCAGCAACATAACCGCTTTAGCGAACAGCAAAAATGCCTGTTTATTCCCGGCGACTGGCTGGGGCGTATCGAAGCCAGCCTGCAGGACGTCGGCGCGCAAATTAAACAGGCGCGCCAGCCATGACGCTCGACATGCTGAATGTCATGCTGGCGGTCAGCGAAGAAGGGATGATCGAGGAGATGCTGCTGGCGCTGCTGGCCTCTCCTCAACTGGCGGTGTTCTTTGAAAAATTTCCGCGGCTGAAAAATATCATCGCCGCCGATATTCCGCGCTGGCGAGAAGCGGTTCGCGCCCGGCTCAAAGAGACGCAAATCCCTCCTGAACTGGACGCCGAAGTGCAGATCTATCAGCAGGCTCAGCTGCTTTCAACGTCGCAATTTATTGTGCAACTGCCGCAGATCCTCGGCAAGCTGCATAAGCTACAGTCGCCCTTTGCCGCTCAGGCGCAGCAGCTGGTGGACGATAACGCGACCTTCACCCCAGCGCTACATACTCTGTTCTTACAACGCTGGCGCTTAAGCCTCGTGGTACAGACCACCACCCTCAACCAGCACCTATTAGACGATGAGCGCGATCAGCTGCTCAGCGAGGTGCAGGAACGAATGACGCTCAGCGGGCAGCTAGAGCCGGTGCTGGTGGAAAACGACAACGCCGCTGGCCGCCTGTGGGATATGAGCGCCGGCGAGCTTAAACGTGGCGATTATCAGCTGATCGTGCGCTATGGCGATTTTCTCAGCCAACAACCGGAACTGATGCAACTGGCTGAGCAGTTGGGCAGATCGCGGGAAGCCAAACTGGTGCCGAAGAAGGATGCGCCGATGGAGGCCTTCCGCGCGATGGTTCGTGAACCGGCAACGGTACCAGAGCAGGTCGATGGCCTGCAGCAAAGTGACGATATTCTACGTCTGTTGCCGCCAGAGTTGGCAACGCTCGGCATCACCGAACTCGAGTTCGAGTTCTACCGTAAGCTGGTGGAAAAACAGTTGCTAACCTATCGCCTGCACGGCGACGCATGGCGGGAGAAAATAACCGAACGCCCGGTAACCCGGCAGGATTTTGATGAGCAGCCGCGGGGGCCATTTATTGTCTGCGTAGATACCTCAGGTTCGATGGGCGGCTTTAATGAGCAATGCGCTAAAGCCTTTTGTCTGGCGCTGATGCGCGTCGCGCTGGCGGATAACCGTCGCTGCTACATCATGCTGTTCTCCAGCGAAGTGGTGCACTACGAGCTAACCGGCCCGCAAGGGCTTGAACAGGCGATCCGTTTTTTAAGCCAGCGTTTTCGCGGCGGCACCGATCTGGCCAGCTGCTTTCGCGCGATCGTTGAACGTTTGCAAAGCCCGCAATGGGTCGATGCCGATGCGGTGGTGATTTCCGATTTTATCGCCCAGCGGTTGCCGGATGAGGTGGTCAATAAGGTGGGGGAGTTGCAGCACAAACATCAGCACCGTTTTCACGCGGTGGCGATGTCGGTACACGGCAAACCCGGCATCATGCGCATCTTCGATCATATCTGGCGCTTTGATACCGGATTGCGTAGCCGCCTGCTGCGTCGCTGGCGGCGTTAATCTTTACAACAGAGCGGCGACGCTTTCACGCACCTGCGTGGGCCATACGCCGCACTGTACCTGGCCGATATGGTCAAGCTGCAGCAACAGCATGGTTAAACGCGACTGGCCAATACCGCCGCCAATGGTCTGCGGCATTTCGCCGCGCAGCAGCGCCTGGTGCCATTCAAGTTGCAGACGGTCTTCATCGCCGGTCACCGCCAACTGGCGCTTCAGCGCCTCGGCGTCAACACGGATCCCCATAGAGGAAAGCTCAAAAGCGTCTTCCAGCACCGGGTTCCACACCAGGATATCGCCGTTCAGGCCGGCAAAACCCTCCGCCGATGGCGAGCTCCAGTCATCATAATCCGGCGCGCGAACATCGTGGCGCTTGCCGTCAGACAGTTTACCGCCGATACCGATTAAGAAAACGGCGCCAAGCTCTTTAGCTATCGCCCGCTCGCGGCCTTTGGCATCCAGATCCGGATAACGGCTCAGCAGCTCCTGACTGTGAATAAAGTGGATCTGTTCCGGCAGGAATGGCGTCAGACCAAATTCCTGACTTACCGCCAGCTCGGTGGCTTTGATCCCGGCGTAGATCGCCTCAACCGTCGCTTTCAACGTGCCAGTATGGCGTTCGCCGTCGCCCATGACGCGTTCCCAGTCCCACTGGTCAACGTAAACGGAGTGAATTGGGGTGAGGCGGTCTTCATCGGGGCGAAGGGCCTTCATGTGCGTGTACAGCCCTTCGCCCGCGCTGAAGTCGTGTTGTCCCAGGGTTTGACGCTTCCACTTCGCCAGTGAATGAACCACTTCGAATTGGGCGTCTGGCAGTGTTTTCACTTTTACCTGAACCGCTTTCTCGCAGCCGGACAAGTTGTCCTGCGTCCCATCTCCTACGCGGCTTAAGATCGGCGCCTGCACTTCAATCAGGCCAAGCTTCTCTTCCAGCTGACGGGAAAAATGGGATTTAACGAAACTAATCTGGCGTTGTTTTGCGATGTATGCGGTTTTCATTTTTTATTACTCCTGCGTCCTGTTGATATTGATTAAGCAACAGAAATGGCACTGAATTCAATAATCAATCAATAAAAAGACGCCTTGAGTTTTGATTCATTAAATTAAAAAGCTAAAATAGAAAGAATCATCAAACATCATAAGAAAAAACAATGGAAAATTATCAGATCGACAATCTGGACCGCGGCATTCTTGATGCCCTAATGGCGAATGCGCGCACCGCTTACGCCGAACTGGCCAAACAGTTCGGCGTGAGTCCAGGTACGATTCACGTACGCGTAGAGAAAATGAAACAGGCGGGCATTATTACCGGCGCGCGAATTGACGTCAGCCCGAAACAGCTCGGTTATGACGTCGGCTGCTTCATCGGCATTATTCTTAAGAGCGCCAAAGACTATCCTTCCGCTCTCGCCCGGCTGGAGAGCCTGGAGGAGGTGACCGAGGCTTACTACACCACCGGTCACTACAGCATCTTTATTAAGGTGATGTGTAAATCCATCGATGCCCTGCAGCAGGTACTTATCAACAAGATCCAAACAATCGATGAAATTCAGTCCACTGAAACCCTGATCGTGCTGCAAAACCCGATCATGCGTACCATCAAGCCCTGATCGTTTTTTTTAATCCCACATTTTTCCACAGGTAGATCCCAGCTCGCTCACAGCGTACAATACGCCACTCAGAATAGTTGAGCGAGCGATCGGCGATCATGGCAGACATTACACTTATCAGCGGCAGCACCCTGGGCAGTGCGGAATATGTAGCAGAACATCTGGCGGAAAAGCTGGAAGAAGCGGGCTACAGCACTGATATCCAGCACGGTCCGCTGGTTGACGATCTGCAGGCAGAAGGGATCTGGTTAGTTATCTCTTCTACCCATGGCGCCGGCGATATTCCGGACAACCTGGTCCCCTTTTATGAAGCGTTGCTGGAGAAGCAGGTCGATCTTTCTGCCGTTCGCTTTGGCGCGGTGGGTATCGGTAGCCGCGAATATGACACTTTTTGCGGCGCAATCGACAAACTCGAAGCAGCATTAAAGGCCAACGGGGCAAAACAGATCGGTGAAACGCTGAAAATTAATGTCCTCGAACACGAGATTCCTGAAGATCCGGCCGAGGTTTGGGTGGGATCCTGGAAAGATTTACTCTGAGTTTTGTAAAGATCCGCAGCTTCTTCTGTGGATAACCCTGCTCAAAAGCTTGGATCAACCGGTAGTTATCCAAAGAATAACCGGAGTACGCTTTTTGAGCTGTGCATAACCCTTCATTCTGATCCCAGCTTATACGGAACAGGATCACCGATCATTCACAGATTGCGATCCTTCTTAAGCGTTTGATCTTAAACAGTGGATCCGACTTATCCACAAAGAGAGTCGATCCTAATAAGAGATCACAATAGAACAGATCTCTAAATAAAAGATCTTCTTTTTAATACTCAGGATCCCGGCCCCTTTCTCGAAAGAGCAAAGTTGAGTAGAATCCACGGCCCGGGCTTCAATCCATTTTCAAACCGCGTTATGCGAGGCAGATCACCATGTTTTATCAGGATCCTTTTGACGTCATCATCATTGGCGGGGGTCATGCAGGCACTGAGGCCGCGATGGCAGCAGCGCGAATGGGCCAACAAACCCTGCTTTTGACACACAATATCGACACGCTGGGGCAGATGAGCTGCAACCCGGCGATTGGCGGCATTGGGAAGGGACACCTGGTAAAAGAAGTGGACGCGCTCGGTGGTCTGATGGCGAAAGCGATCGATCAGGCAGGTATTCAGTTTAGGATACTAAACGGTAGCAAAGGACCAGCTGTTCGTGCGACCCGCGCCCAGGCCGACCGCGTGCTGTATCGCCAGGCGGTACGCACCGCGCTGGAGAACCAGCCGAACCTGATGATCTTCCAGCAGGCGGTAGAAGATCTGATTGTCGAAAACGATCGTGTCGTCGGCGCGGTGACCCAAATGGGCCTCAAGTTCCGCGCTAAGTCGGTGGTACTAACCGTTGGCACCTTCCTGGATGGCAAAATCCACATTGGCCTGGACAACTACAGCGGCGGTCGCGCCGGCGATCCGCCGTCGATCCCGCTGTCTCGCCGTCTGCGTGAACTACCGCTGCGCGTAAGCCGCCTGAAAACCGGTACTCCCCCGCGTATCGACGCGCGCACCATCGATTTTAGCGTGCTGGCGCAACAGCACGGCGATAACCCGATGCCGGTCTTCTCGTTTATGGGATCCGCGGATCAACATCCGCGCCAGGTACCGTGCTATATCACGCACACCAACGAGAAAACCCATGATGTGATCCGCAGCAACCTCGATCGCAGCCCCATGTACGCCGGGGTGATTGAAGGTATCGGCCCGCGTTACTGCCCGTCGATCGAAGACAAAGTCATGCGCTTTGCCGATCGCAACCAGCATCAGATCTTCCTTGAACCGGAAGGGCTGACTTCAAACGAAATTTATCCAAACGGTATCTCCACCAGCCTGCCGTTTGATGTGCAAATGCAAATCGTCCGCTCAATGCAGGGGATGGAAAACGCGAAGATCGTTCGCCCTGGCTATGCCATTGAGTACGATTTCTTTGACCCACGTGACCTGAAGCCGACGCTGGAGAGCAAATACATTCAGGGTCTGTTCTTCGCCGGCCAAATTAACGGCACTACCGGCTATGAAGAAGCCGCCGCGCAGGGTTTGCTTGCCGGTCTTAATGCCGCCCGCTTCTCTGCGGAAAAAGAAGGCTGGGCGCCGCGTCGCGATCAGGCCTACCTTGGCGTGCTGGTGGACGATCTGTGCACACTTGGTACTAAAGAACCATACCGCATGTTTACCTCCCGTGCGGAATATCGCCTGATGCTGCGTGAAGACAACGCCGATCTGCGCCTGACTGAACAGGGGCGTGAGCTGGGGCTGGTGGACGATGAGCGCTGGGCGCGTTTCAACGAGAAACTGGAAAGCATTGAGCGTGAACGCCAACGCCTGAAAACCAGCTGGGTTAACCCGCTGGCGGAAAGCGCAGCCGAAGTGAACGCTCACCTGACCGCGCCGCTGTCGCGCGAAGCCAGCGGCGAAGATCTGCTGCGTCGCCCGGAAATGACCTACGAACAGCTGGTTCAGCTTTCTCCGTTCGCGCCGGGCCTGCAGGATCAACAGGCGGCCGAGCAGGTTGAGATTCAGGTTAAGTACGAAGGCTATATCGCTCGTCAGCAGGACGAAATCGAAAAGCAGCAGCGCAACGAGAATACTTTGCTGCCGGCAACGCTCGATTACCGTCAGGTATCCGGCTTGTCCAACGAGGTTATTGCCAAGCTGAACGACCATAAACCGTCATCGATCGGCCAGGCATCGCGTATTTCCGGGATTACCCCGGCGGCAATTTCTATTTTGCTGGTGTGGCTGAAAAAGCAGGGGATGCTGCGCCGCAGCGCCTGATAATCGTCAGAGCGCGTTAATTTGGCGGATGCAAAATCAGCGATCGCCTTTATAATTCACAGCCCGGTAAGCGTTAGCGCCTCCGGGCTCATTATTTTTAGAAGGTACTCACCGTGCTCAACAAACTTTCTCGTCTGCTGGACGAAGCGGGTATTTCGCTCACCGATCACCAGAAAAATCAGCTGGTGGCGTATGTCGGGCTGCTGGATAAGTGGAACAAAGCCTATAACCTGACCTCTGTTCGCGATCCTAACGAGATGCTGGTTCGCCATATCCTCGATAGCATTATCGTTGCGCCATATCTACAGGGCTCCCGCTTTATCGATGTGGGAACCGGTCCGGGCCTGCCGGGTATTCCGCTGGCTATCGTGCGCCCGGAATCTCATTTCACATTACTGGATAGCCTTGGCAAGCGTGTGCGCTTCCTGCGCCAGGTCCAGCATGAGCTAAAACTGGATAACATCACCCCCGTGCAGAGCCGTGTGGAAGCGTTTCCCGCCGAGCCGCCGTTTGATGGCGTCATTAGCCGCGCTTTTGCCTCGCTGAACGACATGGTTAGCTGGTGCCACCACCTGCCGGCGGCAGATGGGCATTTCTACGCGTTGAAAGGGCAGGCGCAGGAAAGTGAAATGGCAGACCTGCCAGAAGGTTACCAGGTTTGCGACGTGATTAAACTGCATGTACCCCAGTTGGAAGGGGAGAGACATTTGGTGGTCATTAAGCCAAACGCCTTATAATTTTTATCAAAAAATGTGGAAAAAATGTGGCCTGCGCATGTTACAAAAATCAAAGTTACCTGCGGGTATTATCTGGCCACTTTTAACCTTGTTTTTACTATGGCTTTTCTAGTGTTTAACTTTAGCGTGGTGGTTTACTGGCAGAATAGTCAACTTTGAAAATATCAGGGTGCTAAAAATCGATGAACTGTCAGTTCATATTGATGTTAAATTTTTATTATAAATGTCAATAAAAGGTTTTTATTGTATGTGGGGTTGTTTTACAAAAAGACCTCACTTTTTATCTTGAATATCAAAAAGATGAAAACTTACTGATTCTGTACAGATTTAATTCGATTGCGCCGAAAATGTTTATTATGTGATCTGATGCACGCTTTAATGGCCGCGTTTTCTCATTATTTGCACTTCTGGTTGATCCCTCACTGATTGACGAAATGCATGAAAAATTGCCGCTCAGAAAATAATTAAACATTTATTCACTATTTTGCTACTTAATGTTTGAAATCACGTGTTGTCACCGTATAATTTGTCCGCTTTTTGACGCTTGACTCTTGGTCTTAAAGAACGTTTTATACGACACGCGGCATACCTCGAAGGGAGCAGGAGTAAAAACGTGATGTCTATGTCGCTCGTGAGTCGAAACGTTGCTCGAAAGCTTCTGTTTATTCAGTTACTGGCAGTAATAGCAAGTGGACTGCTGTTCAGCCTCAAAGACCCCTTCTGGGGCATCTCCGCCATATGCGGAGGTTTGGCAGTCGTTTTGCCAAACGCGTTGTTTATGATTTTTGCCTGGCGCCATCAGGCGCATACACCAGCTCAAGGCCGAGTGGCCTGGACCTTCGCCTTCGGTGAAGCATTCAAGGTGTTGCTGACCTTCGCCCTACTGGCGATGGCGCTGGCGGTTTTTGAAGTGGTATTTTTGCCGCTGATAGTGACGTGGGTTTTGGTGCTGGTGGTACAAATTCTGGCTCCAGCTGTAATTAACAACAAAGGGTAAAAGGCATCATGGCTTCAGAAAATATGACGCCGCAGGATTACATAGGACACCATCTGAATAACCTTCAGTTGGACCTACGTACATTCTCGCTGGTGGATCCGCACAACCCCCCAGCCACCTTCTGGACGCTCAATATTGACTCCATGTTTTTCTCGGTGGTTCTCGGTCTGCTGTTCCTTGCCATGTTCCGTAGCGTTGCTAAGAGAGCGACCAGCGGCGTACCAGGGAAATTCCAAACCTTCATCGAAATGATCATCGGCTTCGTCCATGGCAGCGTCAAAGACATGTACCATGGCAAGAGCAAGGTCATCGCGCCGCTGGCGCTTACCGTGTTCGTCTGGGTATTCCTGATGAACCTGATGGACCTGCTGCCAATCGACCTGATTCCTTATATCGGCGAACACATTTTCGGCCTGCCTGCACTGCGCGTGGTTCCGTCTGCTGACGTGAACATCACCCTGTCAATGGCGCTTGGCGTGTTCATCCTGATTATTTTCTACAGCATCAAAATGAAAGGCGTTGGTGGGTTCGTTAAAGAACTGACCATGCAGCCGTTCAATCACTGGGCGTTCATTCCTGTCAACTTAATCCTTGAAGGGGTAAGCCTGCTGTCCAAACCGGTTTCTCTCGGTCTGCGACTGTTCGGCAACATGTATGCCGGTGAGCTGATTTTCATTCTGATTGCTGGTCTGTTGCCGTGGTGGTCACAGTGGATTCTGAATGTGCCTTGGGCCATTTTCCACATCCTGATTATTACGCTGCAAGCCTTCATCTTCATGGTTCTGACGATTGTCTATCTGTCGATGGCATCCGAAGAGCATTGATTTTTACCAACACTACTACGTTTTAACTGAAACAAACTGGAGACTGTCATGGAAAACCTGAATATGGATCTGCTGTACATGGCTGCCGCTGTGATGATGGGTCTGGCGGCAATCGGTGCTGCGATCGGTATCGGCATCCTCGGGGGTAAATTCCTGGAAGGCGCAGCGCGTCAACCGGATCTGATTCCTCTGCTGCGTACTCAGTTCTTTATCGTTATGGGTCTGGTGGATGCTATCCCGATGATCGCTGTAGGTCTGGGTCTGTACGTGATGTTTGCTGTCGCGTAGTAAGTTGTTCGAAAGAAACCTAAGCCACAGAGTTAATTTAAGAGGTATTGTGCTGTGAACATGAACGCAACAATCCTCGGCCAGGCCATCGCGTTTGTTATCTTCGTATGGTTCTGCATGAAGTACGTATGGCCGCCGTTAATGGCTGCCATCGAAAAGCGCCAGAAAGAAATTTCTGACGGTTTAGCTTCTGCAGAACGCGCTAAGAAAGATTTGGACCTTGCACAGGCCAACGCGACCGACCAGCTGAAAAAAGCGAAAGCGGAAGCCCAGGTAATCATCGAGCAAGCGAACAAGCGTCGCTCTCAGATTCTGGACGAAGCTAAAGCTGAAGCAGAACAGGAACGCACCAAAATCGTCGCACAGGCGCAGGCTGAAATCGATGCCGAACGTAAACGTGCTCGCGAAGAACTGCGTAAGCAGGTTGCTATCCTGGCTGTTGCTGGCGCCGAGAAGATCATCGAACGTTCCGTGGATGAAGCTGCTAACAGCGACATCGTGGATAAACTTGTCGCTGAACTGTAAGGAGGGAGGGGCTGATGTCTGAATTTGTAACGGTAGCTCGCCCCTACGCCAAAGCAGCTTTTGACTTTGCCGTCGAACACAAAAGTGTTGAGCGCTGGCAGGATATGCTGGCGTTTGCCGCTGAAGTGACTAAAAACGAACAAATGGCAGAGCTTCTCTCCGGTGCCCTGGCGCCGGAAACGCTCTCAGATGCGTTTATCGCTATCTGCGGCGAGCAACTTGACGAAAACGGTCAGAACCTGATTCGGGTGATGGCTGAAAATGGTCGTCTGAAGGTGCTCCCGGATGTTCTTGAGCAGTTCATTCACCTGCGTGCGGCCAGCGAGGCCATCGCAGAGGTAGATGTTATTTCTGCCAACCAACTGAGTGAAGAACAGCTTGCGAAGATCTCCGGCGCGATGGAAAAGCGTCTGTCACGCAAAGTTAAGCTGAATTGCAAAATCGATAAGTCTGTTATGGCAGGAGTTATCATCCGCTCGGGTGATATGGTCATTGATGGTAGCGTACGCGGCCGTCTTGATCGCCTGGCAGACGTCTTGCAGTCTTAAGGGGACTGGAGCATGCAACTGAATTCCACCGAAATCAGCGAACTGATCAAGCAGCGCATTGCTCAGTTCAATGTTGTGAGTGAAGCTCACAACGAAGGTACTATTGTTTCTGTAAGTGACGGTGTTATCCGCATCCACGGCCTGGCCGATTGTATGCAGGGTGAAATGATTTCCCTGCCGGGTAACCGTTACGCTATCGCACTGAACCTGGAGCGCGACTCCGTTGGTGCGGTTGTGATGGGTCCGTATGCTGACCTCGCCGAAGGCATGAAGGTTAAGTGTACTGGCCGTATTCTGGAAGTTCCGGTCGGTCGTGGTCTGTTAGGCCGCGTAGTGAACACCCTGGGTGCGCCAATTGACGGTAAAGGTCCTGTTGAGCACGATGGTTTCTCGCCAATCGAAGTTATCGCTCCGGGCGTTATCGATCGTCAATCCGTAGACCAGCCGGTACAGACCGGTTACAAATCTGTTGATGCCATGATTCCAATCGGCCGTGGCCAGCGTGAGCTGATCATCGGTGACCGTCAGACCGGTAAAACCGCGATGGCAATCGATGCGATCATCAACCAGCGTGATTCCGGCATCAAATGCGTATACGTAGCTATCGGCCAGAAAGCGTCCACCATCTCTAACGTGGTGCGTAAACTGGAAGAGCACGGCGCGCTGTCCAACACTATCGTTGTTGTGGCGACCGCTTCTGAATCTGCTGCGCTGCAATACCTGGCGCCGTATGCCGGTTGCGCAATGGGCGAATACTTCCGCGACCGCGGTGAAGATGCGCTGATCGTTTACGATGACCTGTCTAAACAGGCTGTTGCTTACCGTCAGGTTTCCCTGCTGCTCCGTCGTCCGCCAGGACGTGAAGCATTCCCGGGCGACGTGTTCTACCTCCACTCCCGTCTGCTGGAGCGCGCATCCCGCGTTAACGCGGAATACGTTGAGAAGTTCACCAATGGTGAAGTTAAAGGTAAAACCGGCTCCCTGACTGCGCTGCCGATTATCGAGACGCAAGCGGGTGACGTTTCCGCATTCGTTCCGACCAACGTAATTTCCATTACCGATGGTCAGATCTTCCTGGAAACCAACTTGTTCAACTCCGGTATTCGTCCGGCGGTTAACCCGGGTATCTCCGTATCCCGTGTTGGTGGTGCTGCTCAGACCAAGATCATCAAGAAACTGTCCGGTGGTATCCGTACCGCGCTGGCGCAGTATCGTGAACTGGCTGCGTTCTCTCAGTTCGCATCCGATCTGGACGAAGCGACTCGTAAGCAGCTGAGCCACGGTCAGAAAGTGACCGAACTGCTGAAACAGAAACAGTATGCACCTATGTCTGTAGCACAGCAGGGCCTGGTACTGTTCGCTGCTGAACGCGGTTACCTCGAAGATGTGGAACTGGCGAAAATCGGTAGCTTCGAAGCCGCTCTGCTGGCTTACGTTGACCGTGACCACGCTCCGCTGATGCAAGAGATTAACCAGACCGGTGGCTATAACGACGAGATCGAAGGCAAGCTGAAAGGCATCCTCGACTCCTTCAAAGCAACCCAGTCCTGGTAAAGTCTGGCGGCTTGCCTTAGGGCAGGCCGCAAGGCATTGAGGAGAAGCTCATGGCCGGCGCAAAAGAGATACGTAGTAAGATCGCAAGCGTCCAGAACACGCAAAAGATCACCAAAGCGATGGAGATGGTCGCCGCCTCCAAAATGCGTAAAACGCAGGATCGCATGGCGGCCAGCCGTCCATATGCAGATACTATGCGCAAAGTGATTGGTCACCTTGCGAACGGTAATCTGGAATATAAGCACCCGTACCTGGAAGAACGCGACGTTAAACGCGTGGGCTACCTGGTGGTGTCGACCGACCGTGGTCTGTGCGGTGGCTTGAACATTAACCTGTTCAAAAAACTGCTGGCGGATATGAAAGCATGGTCCGATAAAGGCGTTCAGTGCGACCTCGCAATGATCGGCTCTAAAGGCGTGTCTTTCTTTAACTCCGTGGGCGGCAATATTGTGGCCCAGGTGACCGGTATGGGTGATAACCCGTCCCTGTCCGAACTGATCGGCCCGGTAAAAGTGATGTTGCAGGCCTACGATGAAGGCCGTCTGGACAAGCTTTACGTTGTCAGCAACAAATTTATTAACACCATGTCTCAGGCTCCGACCATCACTCAGCTGCTGCCGTTACCGGCTTCAGAAGATGATGATCTGAAACGTAAGTCCTGGGATTACCTGTATGAGCCCGATCCGAAAGCGCTGCTGGATACCCTCCTGCGTCGTTATGTGGAGTCTCAGGTTTATCAGGGCGTGGTAGAAAACCTGGCCAGCGAGCAGGCCGCCCGTATGGTGGCGATGAAAGCCGCGACCGATAATGGCGGCAGCCTGATTAAAGAGCTGCAGTTGGTATACAACAAAGCTCGTCAGGCCAGCATTACTCAGGAACTCACCGAGATCGTCTCGGGGGCCGCCGCGGTTTAACCAGGTTATTTCGTAGAGGATTTAAGATGGCTACTGGAAAGATTGTCCAGGTAATCGGCGCCGTGGTCGACGTCGAGTTCCCTCAGGATGCCGTACCACGCGTGTACGATGCCCTTGAGGTACAGAATGGTAATGAGAGCCTGGTGCTGGAAGTTCAGCAGCAGCTCGGCGGTGGCGTAGTTCGTGCTATCGCCATGGGTTCTTCCGACGGTCTGCGTCGTGGTCTGGAAGTTAAAGACCTTGAGCACCCGATCGAAGTCCCGGTAGGTAAAGCGACTCTGGGCCGTATCATGAACGTCCTGGGTCAGCCGATCGACATGAAAGGCGACATCGGCGAAGAAGAACGTTGGGCTATCCACCGCGCGGCGCCTTCCTATGAAGAGCTGTCCAGCTCTCAGGAACTGCTGGAAACCGGCATCAAAGTTATCGACCTGATGTGTCCGTTCGCTAAGGGCGGTAAAGTTGGTCTGTTCGGTGGTGCGGGCGTAGGTAAAACCGTAAACATGATGGAGCTGATCCGTAACATCGCGATCGAGCACTCCGGTTACTCCGTGTTTGCGGGCGTAGGTGAGCGTACTCGTGAGGGTAACGACTTCTACCACGAAATGACCGACTCCAACGTTCTGGATAAAGTATCCCTGGTTTACGGCCAGATGAACGAGCCGCCGGGAAACCGTCTGCGCGTTGCGCTGACCGGCCTGACCATGGCTGAGAAATTCCGTGACGAAGGTCGTGACGTTCTGCTGTTCGTCGATAACATCTATCGTTACACCCTGGCCGGTACTGAAGTATCTGCACTGCTGGGCCGTATGCCTTCAGCGGTAGGTTATCAGCCGACTCTGGCGGAAGAGATGGGCGTTCTGCAGGAACGTATCACCTCCACCAAAACCGGTTCTATCACCTCCGTTCAGGCGGTATACGTACCTGCGGATGACTTGACTGACCCATCCCCAGCAACCACCTTTGCGCACCTTGACGCAACCGTGGTACTGAGCCGTCAGATCGCGTCTCTGGGTATCTACCCGGCCGTTGACCCGCTGGATTCCACCAGCCGTCAGCTGGATCCGCTGGTTGTTGGTCAGGAACACTACGACACCGCGCGTGGCGTACAGTCCCTGCTGCAGCGTTATCAGGAACTGAAAGACATCATCGCCATCCTGGGTATGGATGAACTGTCTGAAGAAGATAAACTGGTGGTAGCTCGCGCTCGTAAGATCCAGCGCTTCCTGTCCCAGCCGTTCTTCGTAGCTGAAGTATTTACCGGTTCCCCGGGCAAATACGTTTCGCTGAAAGACACCATCCGTGGCTTTAAAGGCATCATGGAAGGCGAATACGATCACCTGCCGGAGCAGGCGTTCTACATGGTCGGTTCCATCGAAGAAGCCGTGGAAAAAGCCAAAAAACTTTAACGCCTTAATCGGAGGGTGATATGGCAATGACTTACCACCTGGATGTCGTCAGCGCAGAGAAACAGATGTTCTCTGGCCTGGTCGAGAAAATCCAGGTAACGGGTAGCGAAGGTGAGCTGGGTATTTTCCCGGGTCACGCGCCGCTGCTCACCGCCATTAAGCCTGGTATGATTCGCATCGTTAAACAGTTCGGTCACGAAGAGTTTATCTATCTGTCCGGCGGCATTCTTGAAGTGCAACCGGGCAACGTGATCGTTCTGGCCGATACGGCAATTCGTGGTCAGGATCTCGACGAAGCGCGAGCCCTGGAAGCGAAACGTAAAGCGGAAGAGCATATCAAGAGCTCTCACGGCGACGTGGATTACGCTCAGGCGTCCGCGGAACTGGCCAAAGCGATCGCTAAACTGCGCGTTATCGAATTGACCAAAAAAGCGATGTAACACCGGCTTGAAAGCTAAAAGCCAGTCTGGAAACAGACTGGCTTTTTTATATTCTGTGATTTGTCAGACTATGTTTTAGAAGTCTACGTAATTCTTACCCCAGCTACCGCTATTTTGTTCACCTTTGAATACAGCAGGGCCGTTCATAGTAAGCTCCAGACGGTTATCTTTTTGTCGGGACAACCATGGGGTGGCTTCACTCTTCGGCTTAGAGGTTACCCCTGACGGGCGTAGTTCTATAGCATCCTGATCTATTTCAATCAAACCGATAACATACGTGTAAATACAGCTACTCAAGAAACCTTTCTTTTTAGTGAAATCGAACGAACACTCCACTACCCGATCACCATATTCCATACGCATTTTCGGCTTTAATGATGCGACGGATACTGCGCCGTTACTCACCGCTGAATAGACACTACATACTAAAGCTACTTTTCCGCCAGCCAGTCGGGAGATCTCCGGGTTTATTTCTACCTTTTCTACACCCGGAGCTGAAAGACTCGCGCTAACAACATCACCAGTATGATAAACCCAGGGTTTTTTATTAAAGGCGCCTGATTTATCAGGTGCCTGTATGAGAGACATATTGCCATCAGGCCACAGAATACCTACCCGTAAATCCAGGTCATCATTATCACGCCCATCGCCGTTATCTATCCAGGTGGCGCTAATTGTAATTTTTTTCGGTGCATCCGTTCCTTTAATTAGGGAAATACGGTGCCTGTCTTCAGGTTTCTCCATAGATATCAAAGCATTATCAGTTGTGTTTTTTTCTGCGGATGTTGTCGCAGGCATTGGAGTATCCTCTACCTCAACACCATACATGTTGCAAAGCCCGACCAGGCCGGAGGCAAAACCCTGCCACACGGAACGGGCCTTAAATTGGTCATTACGTACATATAATTCCAGAACTATAATTCCGGTCTCCTGATTAAATGAACCAGGAGCTAACTCCAGTGTCTGTTCACCCGCTTTTATTTTCGCACGCAGCTCTTTAACTTCTGAAAATCCTCCTGCGCTTCCGTCTTGAGTCAAAGCGATGGCTATTTTTGTAATTCCGACTGGTAATTTTGATAAATCAAAATGAATGCTATGGGACATGACATTATTTTTTGATTCAGGTTGTATAAAAGTAGCAGCACCAGAAGAATGCTTTTGAGCATTAAAAAATACCATGTCGCTATCATCCACTGTCTTGCCAGATGCTGTCAGCAGAAAAGCGGTAAGATTGATATCAAGCCCATTGCCAGTACGGTGGGAGATGGTTACCTGTCCAGTTGATGCGTTTAAAGACGAGTTTTCACCAGGGTTGAGAGATTTTTTCATTATCAATTGTCCTTAATTTATTGTGTTATTATTTTTGAGTTTACGCTTTTTGTTTTTATCTGGCTTTTATTTATTTGGTTTATGTTTTTTTTGTTTTCATTTTATATATTTATCAAATAATCAATTCTTTAAGATGAGAGGACTATGCTAATAAAATATTAGGGTTAAAAATATAGGCTCCTGTCTGGAGCATAAACAGTGCAGTTCCCCCTTAATTGTTATTGATTAGTTAAATGATGAAGCGTAGACTGTTTTTTGTGATGCAAATCACAAAAAACACTGTCAAACCGCACCTGCAATCTGGAAATCATCATGAAACTGTTCCACAAAATCATCGCCAAATTTAGCGCCCTGAGCTTCTGATCGCCGCGCTACCGTCCTGCTTTCACGCACTATCGCTCATCAAAACGACAACACATGCGATGTGAAACAACGGAAAAGAGGTCACCCGAGGGTGGCCTCTTTGCTTTTTATGCCTCTCTTTAACCACTTTCCAGCCCAAACTCATTGACCTTTCCCGCCCGGGACAGGCTAAAATTCTGTCAGGTTATAAACTTACGGTTTATCAGCGACAACGGTAAACTCTGCTTTATTCAGGTGACAAAAAAACAGCAAAAGCAGTGAGATAGAAGGCCATTCCCCTCACTATCATCGTTTTTCAGCGTTAAACTGTTTTACGATGGTTAAAAATAGCGCCCTAAAATGGTGTATAGCATTGAGCCTGGACGTTTTCTCCGCGTCTCGTTTCATGATGAAAAATATGTAGCAATTTCAACGTGAAAGGCTTTTACTTTTCGTTCTAACAGCTGTCAGGATGCGTATGTCAAACAGTGCGATGAGCGTGGTTATCCTTGCCGCAGGCAAAGGGACCCGCATGTATTCCGATCTTCCTAAGGTGCTGCATACTCTGGCCGGGAAGCCAATGGTTCAGCACGTCATTGATGCGGCTAAAGATTTAGGCGCTGCCGCGGTACACCTGGTGTACGGCCACGGCGGCGATCTGCTGCGTCAAACGTTGCATGAAGATAACCTCAACTGGGTGCTGCAAGCAGAGCAGCTCGGTACCGGCCATGCGATGCAGCAGGCGGCGCCGTTCTTCAATGATGATGAAGATATCTTGATGCTCTATGGCGATGTGCCGCTGATTTCGGTTGAAACGCTACAGCGCCTGCGCGCCGCAAAACCGCGGGGCGGTATCGGCCTGTTGACGGTGAAGCTGGATGATCCAACCGGTTATGGGCGCATCACGCGAGAAAATGGCCAGGTGACAGGTATCGTTGAGCATAAAGACGCCAGCGAAGCGCAGCGCCAGATTCAGGAAATCAATACCGGGATTCTGGTTGCTAACGGCGCGGACCTGAAACGCTGGCTGGCGAAGCTCACTAACAATAACGCCCAGGGCGAATACTACATCACCGATATTATCGCGATGGCCCATCAGGAAGGTCATGAGATCGTTGCGGTGCATCCTCAGCGCCTGAGCGAAGTTGAAGGGGTGAACAATCGCCTGCAACTTGCGCGTCTGGAACGAGTGTATCAGTCAGAGCAGGCGGAAAAACTGCTGTTGGCGGGCGTGATGCTGCGCGATCCGGCGCGTTTCGATCTGCGCGGCGTGCTGAAACACGGGCGCGATGTCGAAATTGATACTAACGTTATTCTGCAAGGTCATGTCGTGCTGGGCGATCGCGTGAAGATCGGCGCCGGCTGCGTCATCAAAGACAGCGTCATCGGTGATGACTGCGAAATCAGCCCGTATAGCGTGGTTGAAGATGCGCAACTGCAGGCTGCCTGCACCATCGGCCCGTTTGCGCGTCTGCGTCCGGGGGCTGAACTGCTGGAAGGCGCTCACGTCGGCAACTTTGTCGAAATGAAGAAAGCGCGTCTGGGCAAAGGTTCGAAGGCAGGACACCTCTCCTACCTCGGCGATGCTGAAATTGGCGACAACGTTAATATCGGCGCGGGTACCATTACCTGTAACTATGAT
The DNA here is from genome assembly GCF_040064515.1 of Klebsiella sp. CN_Kp104. Classification (NCBI taxonomy): domain Bacteria; kingdom Pseudomonadati; phylum Pseudomonadota; class Gammaproteobacteria; order Enterobacterales; family Enterobacteriaceae; genus Klebsiella; species Klebsiella sp. CN_Kp104. The sequence continues at coordinate 29,658 of NZ_JBEAII010000007.1, forward strand.
GGCGCAAATAAGCATAAAACGATCATCGGCGATGATGTGTTTGTCGGTTCTGATACGCAACTGGTCGCGCCGGTCAGCGTCGGTAATGGCGTGACGATTGCCGCGGGCACCACCGTCACGCGTAATATAGCTGACAACGAACTGGTGCTAAGTCGCGTGCCGCAGGTCCACAAACAGGGCTGGCAGCGTCCGGTGAAGAAAAAGTAGTGATTAGATTGTCGCCGGGTGAGAGATCGCCCGGCGAACCAGGATGAGAGGATCAATATAGGTCCCCTTCCGCAAGCAGTACCATAAAAATAACCCCACTCTCTACAAGGCTCGGGGCGCCCGTAAAGGGCAAATACAGGTCAGCGACAACGCATGGCATATCGCCATTATCAGGAAATTTAACTATGTGTGGAATTGTTGGCGCAGTCGCGCAGCGTGATATTGCTGAAATCCTTCTCGAAGGTTTACGTCGTCTGGAATACCGTGGCTATGACTCTGCCGGTCTGGCTGTGGTCGATAACGAAGGTCATATGACCCGCGTTCGTCGTCTCGGTAAAGTTCAGATGCTGGCTCAGGCGGTAGAAGAGCAACCGTTACACGGCGGTACCGGGATTGCCCATACCCGCTGGGCGACGCACGGTGAGCCGTCTGAGAGCAATGCGCATCCGCATGTTTCTGAACACATTGCGGTGGTCCATAACGGGATCATCGAGAACCATGAGCCGCTGCGTGCCCTGCTGCAGTCTCGCGGCTATGTCTTCGTCTCTGAGACCGATACCGAAGTTATCGCGCATCTGGTGCACTGGGAGCTGGAACAGGGCGGCACTTTGCGTGAAGCCGTGCTGCGCGCAATCCCGCAGCTGCGCGGCGCCTATGGTACGGTGATCATGGATACCCGCGATCCGGGGACGCTGCTGGCGGCACGTTCAGGCAGCCCGCTGGTCATTGGCCTGGGCGTGGGCGAAAACTTTATCGCTTCTGACCAGCTGGCGCTGCTGCCGGTGACCCGCCGCTTTATCTTCCTCGAAGAGGGCGATATTGCCGAAGTTACCCGTCGTACGGTGGTGATTTTCGATAAATCCGGCGCGGAAGTGAATCGCCAGGAGATCGAATCTAATCTGCAGTATGACGCCGGTGATAAGGGGATTTATCGCCACTATATGCAGAAAGAGATTTACGAGCAGCCGAACGCGATTAAGAACACCCTGACCGGGCGCATCAGCCATGGCGAGGTCGATCTCAGCGAGCTGGGGCCGAATGCCAACGCGCTGCTGTCGCAGGTTGAGCATATCCAGATTGTTGCCTGCGGAACCTCGTATAACTCCGGGATGGTCTCCCGTTACTGGTTCGAAGCGTTAGCCGGCGTGCCGTGCGATGTCGAAATTGCTTCGGAATTCCGCTACCGCAAATCCGCGGTGCGCCGCAACAGCCTGATGATCACCCTCTCCCAGTCCGGTGAGACGGCGGATACCCTGGCGGCGCTGCGCCTCTCTAAAGAGCTTGGCTATCTTGGTTCGTTGGCCATCTGCAACGTTCCGGGCTCTTCGCTGGTGCGCGAGTCTGACCTGGCGTTGATGACCAAAGCCGGTACCGAAATCGGCGTGGCATCGACCAAAGCCTTTACCACTCAGTTGACCGTGCTGTTGATGCTGGTGGCGAAACTGGCGCGTCTCAAGGGCCAGGATGCGGCTATCGAGCAGGATATCGTGCATGGCCTGCAGGCGCTGCCGAACCGTATCGAGCAGATGCTGTCGCAGGATAAGCGCATCGAACAGCTGGCGGAACGTTTCTCCGATAAGCATCACGCGCTGTTCCTTGGCCGCGGCGATCAGTACCCGATCGCGCTGGAAGGGGCGCTGAAGCTGAAAGAGATCTCCTACATTCATGCTGAAGCTTATGCGGCGGGCGAGCTGAAACACGGCCCGCTGGCGCTGATTGATGCCGAAATGCCGGTCATCGTTGTGGCGCCGAACAACGAACTGTTGGAAAAACTGAAATCCAATATTGAAGAAGTTCGCGCCCGCGGCGGTGAACTGTACGTCTTCGCCGATGGAGACGCCGGTTTCAGCGGCAGCGACAACATGCACATCATCGAGATGCCACATGTCGAAGAGGTGATTGCGCCGATCTTCTACACCGTGCCGCTACAGCTGCTGGCTTATCACGTTGCGCTGATCAAAGGCACCGACGTTGACCAGCCGCGTAACCTGGCGAAATCGGTGACCGTAGAGTAATCAGGCTGTACGGACCGACACTCTTGTGAGTGACGCTATAATCCGGTATTTCTGCAAAGGGATACCGGATTTTTATATCAGCTATCAGCGGTTGATTGTGTGTTTGCGGATAGCGTTACCGCCATTGCTTATAAAAAAACCATCTTTTTAGGAGTGAGTTGCCCAACATCTCAACGTTGCCAGATGATTTTACGCTATCCATAATCATGTAATAAAAGCCAAATCTTCCTGTCATATGACCAAAAGATAAAATCGTAATCCATTGATATAATTTATTTTATTTTGGCTTGTCTTACTTTGCCCTGGCATGTCATAAAACTGTCATAATTCGTACATTTTACTGTCACCTGTTTGTCCTATTTTGCTCACCATAGCTTCGAAACAACGGTTTACGAATCCCAGCAGGAGACATTATGAACGTTATGCGTACCACCGTCGCAACAGTTGTCGCCGCGACCTTATCGATGAGCGCTTTCTCTGCTTTCGCAGCAGCAAGCCTGACTGGCGCAGGTGCAACTTTCCCTGCTCCGGTGTATGCCAAATGGGCTGATACCTATCAGAAAGAAACGGGCAATAAAGTTAACTACCAGGGTATCGGTTCCTCTGGCGGCGTTAAACAGATTATTGCCAACACCGTGGATTTCGGTGCTTCTGATGCTCCTCTGGCTGATGACAAACTGGCGCAGGAAGGCCTGTTCCAGTTCCCGACCGTCATCGGCGGTGTGGTGCTGGCGGTTAACCTGCCGGGCGTTAAATCCGGCGAGCTGGTGCTGGATGGTAAAACCCTCGGCGACATCTATCTGGGCAAAATCAAAAAATGGGATGACGAAGCGATCGCTAAACTCAACCCTGGCCTGAAGCTGCCGGCTCAGAACATCGCCGTGGTTCGCCGCGCGGATGGTTCCGGTACTTCCTTCGTCTTCACCAGCTATCTGGCGAAAGTGAACGAAGAGTGGAAATCTAAAATTGGCGCAGGCTCTACCGTAAACTGGCCAACCGGCCTGGGCGGTAAAGGCAACGACGGGATCGCGGCCTTCGTTCAGCGTCTGCCGGGCGCTATCGGCTACGTCGAGTATGCTTACGCTAAGCAGAATAACCTGGCCTACACCAAACTGCTGTCCGCTGACGGCAAGCCGGTCAGCCCGACGGAAGATAACTTCGCTAATGCGGCGAAAGGTATCGACTGGAGCAAGTCCTTCGCTCAGGACCTGACTAACCAGAAAGGTGAAAATGCATGGCCGATCACCTCAACCACTTTCATCCTCGTCCACAAGGCTTCCAATAAGCCGGAGAATACCGCGGAAGTGCTGAAGTTCTTCGATTGGGCATACAAAAACGGCGGCAAAGAAGCGAATGCGCTGGATTACGCCAGCCTGCCGGACAGCGTGGTTGAGCAGGTTCGCGCCGCATGGAAAACCAACGTGAAAGACAGCAGCGGTAAAGCGCTGTACTAATACCCGCGGAATGTCGAGCTGCCGGCTAGCTTCCAGCAGCTCGAATTATTTCGGGTATAGCATTACCTTTGCCCGTAAGCTCAGTAAAATGCTGGCTTTTTGGGCCCGAACTTAAAGAGTAACCTATGGCTGCAACCAAGCCGGCATTCAACCCTCCGGGGAAAAAGGGTGACATGATCTTCAGCGCGCTGGTGAAACTGGCTGCGCTGATTGTGCTATTGATGCTGGGTGGCATCATCGTTTCCCTCATCATCTCTTCATGGCCAAGTATTCAGAAATTTGGCTTTTCCTTTTTGTGGACCAAAGAGTGGGATGCGCCGAATGAAATCTTCGGTGCGCTGGTACCAATTTACGGGACTCTGGTTACCTCAATTATCGCGTTGTTGATCGCCGTTCCGGTGAGCTTCGGCATCGCGCTGTTCCTGACTGAACTCTCCCCGGCCTGGCTAAAACGCCCGCTGGGTATCGCTATTGAGCTGCTGGCGGCAATCCCGAGTATCGTATACGGCATGTGGGGCCTGTTTATTTTTGCCCCGCTGTTTGCGACTTACTTCCAGGAACCAGTCGGCAACGTCCTTTCGACGATCCCGTTTGTCGGCGCGCTGTTTGCCGGCCCGGCGTTCGGTATCGGCATCCTGGCGGCCGGCGTCATTCTGGCCATCATGATCATTCCTTATATCGCCGCCGTAATGCGTGACGTCTTCGAGCAGACGCCGGTGATGATGAAAGAGTCCGCATATGGGATCGGCTGCACCACGTGGGAGGTGATTTGGCGCATCGTGCTGCCGTTCACCAAAAACGGGGTGATTGGCGGCGTCATGCTCGGCCTGGGCCGCGCGCTGGGTGAAACCATGGCCGTCACCTTTATTATCGGTAACACCTATCAACTCGACAGCGCTTCGCTGTATATGCCGGGCAACAGTATTACCTCGGCGCTGGCCAATGAATTCGCGGAAGCGGAAAGCGGCCTGCACGTAGCGGCGCTGATGGAACTGGGTCTGATCCTGTTCGTTATCACCTTTATCGTTCTGGCCGCGTCGAAGTTCATGATTATGCGTCTCGCTAAGAACGAGGGGGCACGCTAATGGCAACGATCGAATTGCAAACCACCGCCGCGCTGGCGGAATCCCGTCGCAAGATGCAGGCTAAGCGCCGCCTGAAGAACCGTATCGCTCTGACCCTGTCGATGGCGACCATGGCATTCGGCCTCTTCTGGCTTATCTGGATCCTGATGTCGACCATTACGCGTGGCATCGACGGCATGAGTCTGACGCTGTTTACCGAAATGACGCCGCCGCCGAATACCGCGGGCGGCGGTCTGGCGAACGCCCTGGCGGGCAGCGGCCTGCTGATCCTGTGGGCGACCGTCTTTGGTACGCCGCTGGGTATCATGGCCGGTATCTATCTGGCGGAGTACGGCAGAAAGTCGGTACTGGCGGAAATCATCCGCTTTATTAACGATATTCTGCTTTCCGCGCCATCTATCGTCGTGGGGCTGTTCGTCTACACCATCGTGGTGGCGCAGATGCAGCACTTCTCCGGCTGGGCGGGCGTTATCGCGCTGGCGCTGCTGCAGGTGCCAATCGTGATTCGTACCACTGAAAACATGCTGAAGCTGGTGCCGGATAGCCTGCGTGAAGCCGCCTATGCGCTGGGGACGCCGAAGTGGAAGATGATTTCCGCGATCACCCTTAAGGCGTCGGTATCCGGCATTATGACCGGTATCCTGCTGGCCATTGCCCGTATCGCCGGGGAGACGGCGCCGCTGCTGTTCACCGCGCTCTCCAACCAGTTCTGGAGCACCGATATGATGCAGCCGATCGCCAACCTGCCGGTGACCATTTTTAAATTTGCCATGAGTCCGTTCGCGGAATGGCAGCAACTGGCATGGGCCGGGGTATTGATTATCACCCTGTGCGTCTTGCTGCTGAATATTCTGGCGCGCGTTGTCTTCGCGAAGAAGAAACACGGTTAATTTTGCGGCGCGGCCTAAGCGGCGCCGAATGAGGAAGAGATTGAGATGAGTATGGTGAACGCGAATCCGGGTAAAATTTCAGTTCGTGACCTGAACTTCTACTACGGCAAATTCCATGCCCTGAAGAACATCAACCTGGATATCGCTAAGAACCAGGTGACGGCGTTTATCGGCCCGTCAGGCTGCGGTAAATCCACTCTGCTGCGTACGTTCAACAAGATGTTTGAGCTGTACCCGGAGCAGCGTGCGGAAGGCGAAATTCTGCTGGATGGCGACAATATTCTCACCAATACCCAGGATATCGCGCTGCTGCGCGCGAAGGTGGGGATGGTATTCCAGAAGCCGACGCCGTTCCCGATGTCTATCTACGACAACATCGCCTTCGGCGTGCGCCTGTTCGAGAAGCTGTCGCGTGCCGATATGGACGAGCGCGTACAGTGGGCGTTGACCAAAGCCGCATTATGGAATGAAACCAAAGATAAACTGCACCAGAGCGGGTATTCTCTCTCCGGTGGTCAGCAGCAGCGTCTGTGTATCGCCCGCGGTATCGCGATTCGCCCGGAAGTGCTGTTGCTTGATGAACCTTGCTCAGCGCTGGACCCGATCTCCACCGGGCGCATCGAGGAACTTATCACCGAGCTGAAGCAGGATTACACCGTCGTTATCGTTACCCACAACATGCAGCAGGCTGCGCGTTGTTCCGACCATACGGCATTTATGTATCTTGGCGAGCTGATTGAATTCAGCAACACGGACGATCTGTTTACCAAGCCCGCTAAGAAGCAAACTGAAGATTATATTACTGGCCGCTACGGTTGATTGCCCTTCTGCTTTCAGGTGCTAACCCGATGGGCAATCAGGAGACATCATGGATAACTTAAATCTTAATAAACATATTTCCGGCCAGTTCAACGCAGAACTGGAGTACATTCGCACCCAGGTAATGACCATGGGTGGGCTGGTGGAGCAACAGCTTTCTGATGCGATCACCGCGATGCACAATCAGGACAGCGATCTGGCGAAGCGCGTAATCGATGGCGATAAGCAGGTCAATATGATGGAAGTGGCGATCGACGAGGCCTGCGTGCGCATCATCGCTAAACGTCAGCCGACCGCCAGCGACCTGCGGCTGGTGATGGCGATCATCAAGACTATCGCCGAGCTGGAACGTATTGGCGACGTGGCGGATAAAATCTGCCGTACCGCGCTGGAGAAGTTTTCCCAGCAGCACCAGCCGCTGCTGGTGAGCCTGGAGTCGCTAGGCCGCCATACCGTACAGATGCTGCATGATGTGCTGGATGCCTTTGCGCGGATGGATCTTGATGAAGCGGTACGTATCTATCGCGAAGACAAGAAAGTCGATCAGGAATATGAAGGCATCGTGCGTCAACTGATGACCTATATGATGGAAGATTCACGTACTATTCCTAGCGTTCTGACCGCGCTGTTCTGCGCGCGCTCCATCGAGCGTATCGGCGATCGCTGCCAGAATATCTGCGAATATATTTTCTACTTCGTTAAAGGCCAGGATTTCCGTCACGTAGGCGGCGACGAACTGGATAAACTACTCGCGGGTAAAGATCCGAAAGAGTAAAAATCATGGTGGCCGATTCTGGTAAAGGAAATTATCAGAATCGACTATGATTTTGCGCATCTCTGAAATATTGCTGCGATTATCGTCACAATTAATACTCTGGCTATTTGAGTTTTAAATTTTCTCGCGTAACAATCCTTCTCACTGACTGAGCGCTGAAGCTCAGATGGTTAAAATGGATTGTTACTGCGACAGCAGGCAAAACCTGATATTGCCCCAGACGGCGATGTCAGGTTTTTTTGTTTTAGACGCTGAATGGTTTGCTGATAAGGGTTGCTACCGCAATGAGCGGGCAAAACCTGAAGAGGATTATCTGTTAATGCAGATGGTCTCCTTCAGGTTTTTTTTTGCCACTTATTCGGCATGAAAATAAAAGCTGCAGTTACGTGGAATGGTATTAATGCAGTTTATTAAAAACATAACGCTATTTATTCGTTACGTGTTTCATTTACGCCAATGCTTATATAAGGGATTATTATGATTAGAAGAAATATGATCGCTTCGGCGATGGTTTTGCTGGCGCCGCTTTGTTATTCAACAAATCTTATTGCCGGACAGCTTACGGTTGAACAACGATTGGAGCTTCTGGAAAAAGCGCTTCAGGACACGCAAAAAGAACTCAAGAAATATCAGGATCAGGAGAAAAAAAGAAACCAGGTTTGGGCCGCCTGGTCGCAACCGGTAAATAGCCAGAAGAGCCAGAGTGCGAAAGCGCCTACGGCGACCCAAGCGGCCGTTAAGCCAGACGCGGTACTGGTCAAAAATGAACAGCCGGCGCAGGGCGGTGAGCCAGCCTATAGCGCCATGACGCTGAAAGATTTTAGTAAATTCGTGAAAGATGAAATTGGCTTTAGCTATAACGGCTATTACCGTTCTGGCTGGGGAACTGCCTCGCACGGCTCGCCAAAATCGTGGGCCATCGGCTCGCTTGGCCGTTTGGGTAACGAGTATTCCGGCTGGTTTGATTTACAGCTTAAACAGCGTGTTTTTCAGGAAGGCGACAAACGTGTGGACGCCATCGTGATGCTCGATGGCAACGTGGGTCAGCAATATTCTGCCGGCTGGTTTGGCGACAACGCCGGCGGCGAAAACTACCTTCAGTTCTCGGATATGTACGTCAACACCAAAGGCTTTTTGCCGTTTGCCCCGGAAGCGGATTTTTGGGTCGGTAAGCACGGTGCGCCGAAAATCGAGATCCAGATGCTGGACTGGAAAACACAAAGAACCGATGCGGCAGCTGGCGTAGGGCTTGAAAACTGGAAAGTGGGCGCCGGTAAATTTGATATCGCGCTGGTGCGCGAAGATATTGATGATTACGACCGCTCTTTGACTAATAAGCAGCAAATTAATACCAATACCCTGGATGTGCGTTACAAAGATATTCCGCTGTGGGACAAAGCCTCGCTGATGGTCAGCGGGCGCTATGTCGCCGCCAATCAAAGCTCATCAGAGAAATATAAAGAGGGGAATGAAGGTTACTACCAATGGAAAGATACCTGGATGGTGGGAACTTCGTTAACGCAGAAATTTGATAACGGCGGCTTTAACGAGTTCTCATTATTACTGGCGAATAACTCCATCGCCAGCAGCTTCTCGCGCTATGCCGGTTCGAGCCCGTATACCACCAATAATGGGCGCTATTATGGCGATCATACCAACGGCACCGCCGTGCGCTTAACCTCGCAGGGGGAAACCTATTTGCGTGATGATGTCATTATGGCGAATGCGATCGTCTACTCATTTGGTAATGACGTCTATAGCTACGAAACCGGCGCCCATTCAGATTTTGAATCTATTCGCGCCGTGGTTCGCCCGGCATATATCTGGAATAAATATAATCAGACCGGCGTTGAATTGGGCTACTTCAAACAGCAGAACAAAGATGTGACGGGCAAGAAATATAACGAATCCGGTTATAAGACCACCTTATTCCATACCTTCAAAGTTAATACCAGTATGCTGACCTCGCGCCCGGAAATCCGTTTTTATGCGACTTATATTAAAGCCGAAGATATCGACCTGGATAAGGCCGCTAACAATACCACCGCGGTTTTTGAAGATGGCAAGAACGACCAATTCGCACTCGGCGCGCAGGCCGAAATTTGGTGGTAAGGCCGCAAGCGCCTGCTCATAAAAACGTAAAAGGAATCAAGATGAAACGACATGCAATCTACTTCACCCTGGCGCTGGCTGGCGCCACATTTACGGCGCACGCCGCACCGCTGCCGACGATGCCTGATGCCGCCATTCCTGTCAGCCAATATATTACTCAGGTGAATACGGATAACAGTGTGACTTTCCGGTTATTTGCCCCCGATGCCAGGCGTGTTTCCGTCGTCACGGGGTCGACGCCGGATACCTTTGTCTCTCATGACATGACCAAAGATACCCAGGGCGTATGGACGTGGAAGAGCGATCGCCTGGCCGCCAATCTTTATGAGTACTACTTCGACGTGGACGGTTTTCGTTCTGTCGATACCGGCAGCCGTTATCAGAAGCCGCAGCGCCAGGTGAATACCAGCCTGATCCTGGTGCCCGGCAGCATTCTTGACGAACGGGCAGTCCCGCACGGCGATCTGCGTACCGTCACCTACCATTCGACGGCGCTTAAGTCAGAACGCCGCGTCTATGTCTGGACGCCACCGGGCTATAACGGCAGCGGCGAGCCTTTGCCGGTGCTCTACTTCTACCACGGTTTTGGCGATAGCGGTCTGTCGGCCATCGACCAGGGGCGCATCCCGCAAATGATGGATAACCTGCTGGCGGAGGGCAAAATCAAGCCGATGCTGGTGGTGGTGCCGGATACCGAAACCGATATTCCTCAAGCGATCGCGGAAAACTTCCCGCCGCAGGAGCGGCGTAAAAACTTCTATCCACTCAATGCGAAAGCCGCAGACAACGAATTGATGCACGACATCATTCCGCTGATCGATTCCCGATTTAACGTGCGTAAAGATGCCGACGGCCGGGCGCTGGCAGGGCTGTCGCAGGGCGGTTACCAGGCGCTGGTGTCCGGGATGAACCATCTTGAGAGCTTCGGGTGGCTTGCCACCTTTAGCGGGGTTACGACAACCACGGTTCCCGATGCTGGCGTGGAGGCGCAGCTGAATAACCCTGACGCCATCAATAAGCAACTGCGTAACTTTACGCTGGTGGTTGGCGAAAAAGACTCCGTCACTGGCAAAGATATTGCCGGCCTGAAAAGCGAACTGGAAAAGCAGAAGATCAAATTTGATTACCACTCTTATCCTGGCCTGAATCATGAAATGGACGTCTGGCGTCCGGCCTATGCCGAGTTTGTGCAAAAGCTCTTTAAATAACCGTCAGGGGGCATGGCGCCCCCTGTCTCAACCAGTAAAGGAAGATGAGATGAAATTGATTGTGACGGAAGATTATGAAGAGATGAGCCTGGTCGCCTGCCATCATCTTTTAGGCTATATCACGGTGCCGCGACGGATGAATCTGGCGGTGACGGCGGGGAGTACGCCGAAGCGTATGTATGAGCATTTGGTGGCCGCCATCAAAGGGAAATCATTCTATGATCGGGTTCACTATTACAACTTTGATGAGATACCTTTTCGCGGCCAGCAGCGTGAAGGAGTGACGATTTCCAACCTGCGTCAGCTATTTTTTACTCCAGCGCAGATCAAAGAAGAGAACATCCATAAATTGACGCTGGAGAACGCGGCTCAACACGATCGCCGCCTCGAAGAGGCCGGCGGTCTTGACTTGGTCGTGCTGGGGCTGGGCGCCGACGGCCATTTTTGCGGCAACCTGCCGAACACTACACGTTTTCATGATGAGACGGTCGAAGTACCGATTCTGGGGGAGCTGATTGGCATTGTCGCGAACGGCGAAATGGGGGGCGATTTCAATGTGGTGCCGGATAGCTATGTCACCATGGGGCCGAAAAGCGTGATGGCGGCAAAAAACCTGCTGCTGATTGTCAGCGGCGCGGCAAAGGCGCAAGCGCTAAAGCAGGTGGTGGAAGGCCCGGTCAGCGAACTGGTGCCGGCCTCTGTACTCAAGTTGCACCCTTCGTTGGTGATTATTGCGGATAAAGCGGCTGCGGCGGAATTGCAGCACTAAAAAGCCGCTGGCCAGCGGGGCTACCGTTGTGACCAACCGTAGCCCGACCGAGCGTAGTGACGTCGGGTCTTAACGAGTAATATCCCAGCCACGCGCTCTCCACAATGCCGGCAGCTCAGCTAAATCGGTAAAGGTCGTTACTTTCGGATGATCGATCGGTTGGTTGTGCGGGTCGGCGCAGAAGTAAAAGACTTCCATACCCGCGGCAATTCCTGATTGGGCTCCCGCGCTGGAATCATCGACCAGAATACAGTTTTCGACTTGTACCTGCATGGCCTCTGCCGCATGGAACATCAGCGCCGGGTCGGGTTTCCAGCGCTGAATGTCGTAACCGCTGTACAGCCGGTCTGGGAAGTGGTGCAGCATCTGCGTTCTACCGAGCGAATGCTGCATTTTACTGACCGGGCCATTCGACACCACGCACATGGGGATTTTCACCGCGTCCAGCAGCGCAGCGGCGCCGGGGATGATCTCCAGCTCGCTATCGAACAGACGGGCGACTTCGGCGCGATACACCGGCTCCAGAGTCTCTTTCTGCAGGTTAACGCCATATTCAGCGTTGATGGTGTCGATAATCTCGTACAGCTTAACGCCCTTGAAGCGCTTAAAAATTTCGGCTAAATCCAGCGTAATACCGAATTCCTGAAACATGTGAACATAGGCGCGTGAGCAAATCACCTCGCTATCGACCAGCGTGCCGTCACAATCGAAAAATACTGCTTGTGGTTGGGTCATACTCTTTCCAGTTTAACAAGTTTAACGTTTTCGTAATGCTCAATGCCGCGACGCAATCGTTGCCGTATAAGCAAAATAAATGAAAAAAATTACCATACAACCGCGCCTGGTGCCGTAATTTGGTATAGGATAGCCTCGAATTTTCCCTCCTTTACGTTCGGAAACCGATAATGAGTCAACAACCAACCAGCCAGTCTTCTGGCCAGGGTCTGCTGGAGCGCGTATTTAAACTGCGCGAGCACGGCACCACGGTGCGCACTGAAGCGATCGCCGGTTTCACCACGTTCCTGACGATGGTCTACATCGTCTTCGTGAACCCACAAATTCTTGGCGTGGCGGGTATGGATACCAGCGCTGTCTTTGTGACCACCTGTCTGATCGCGGCCTTCGGCAGCATCCTGATGGGTCTGTTCGCGAATCTGCCGGTGGCGCTGGCGCCAGCGATGGGTCTGAATGCCTTCTTTGCCTTCGTGGTGGTTCAGGCGATGGGCCTGCCGTGGCAGGTGGGTATGGGCGCGATTTTCTGGGGCGCCGTCGGCCTGCTGCTGCTGACCCTCTTCCGTGTACGCTACTGGATGATTGCCAATATCCCGGTGAGCCTGCGCGTGGGTATCACCAGCGGTATCGGGCTGTTTATCGGCATGATGGGCCTGAAGAACGCCGGCGTTATCGTGGCGAACCAGGACACGTTGGTCAGCATCGGCAACCTGACTTCCCACAGCGTGCTGCTGGGCGTGCTCGGATTCTTTATTATCGCTATCCTGGCATCGCGTAATATTCATGCCGCCGTGCTGGTCTCTATCGTCGTCACCACCCTGTTGGGCTGGATGCTCGGCGATGTGCACTATACCGGCATCGTCTCCGCGCCGCCGAGCGTAACCTCGGTTGTGGGTCAGGTCGATCTGGCCGGTTCGCTGAACCTTGGCCTGGCGGGCGTGATCTTCTCGTTCATGCTGGTTAACCTGTTCGACTCCTCCGGCACCCTGATTGGCGTCACCGATAAAGCCGGGCTGGCAGATGCGCAGGGTAAATTCCCACGTATGAAGCAGGCGTTGTTCGTCGATAGCGTGTCGTCTGTTGCCGGCTCCTTTATTGGCACCTCTTCGGTTACGGCCTATATCGAATCCTCCTCCGGCGTTTCGGTTGGCGGGCGTACTGGCCTGACCGCCGTTGTCGTAGGTATCCTGTTCCTGCTGGTCATCTTCCTGTCGCCGCTGGCGGGGATGGTTCCGGCCTATGCCGCCGCTGGGGCGCTGATTTACGTTGGCGTGCTGATGACCTCAAGCCTGGCGCGCGTGAAGTGGGATGACCTGACGGAAGCAGTACCGGCGTTTATCACCGCGGTGATGATGCCGTTCAGCTTCTCGATCACCGAAGGTATCGCCCTGGGCTTTATTTCCTACTGCGTGATGAAGATTGGTACCGGCCGTCTGCGTGAACTCAGCCCGTGCGTGATCATCGTTTCGCTGCTGTTCGTGCTGAAAATTGTCTTTATCGATGCGCATTGATCCGCACGCATGATGAAATGGCCCGGCATCGCTGCCGGGCTTTTTTTTATGCTTTAACCCGCTGAATATAATCGCCAAAGGCGGTCAACTGGCCGCGCAGATGGTCCAGTGTGCTCTGATCGACCACTTCACCCGCCTGCGGATCGACTTTGTTCTGAATCACACCGCCCATAAATTCCGGCTTGTTCATGACCATCGCATCGAGGAAGACCAGAATCTGGCGTAGATGATACTGGCAGCGGGCCCCGCCGATGGCGCCCATGGAGCTGGTCTGGATCAGCACCGGCTTACCGGCCAGCGGCTGTTCCGGCAGACGCGAGAGCCAGTCGATAGCGTTCTTCAGACCGCCGGGTACCGAGTAGTTATATTCCGGAGTAACGATCACCACGCCATCCGCTTCGCGGATTTGTTTCGCGATCGCCTGCACGCTCTGCGGGAACCCCTCTTCCTGTTGGATATCGGCATCGTACAGCGGGATATCGCCGATCGACGGCAGCGCGGAGATTTCCATGCCCGCAGGCGCAATGCCCGGCAGCGTGCGCGCAACCATGGCATTAAAAGAACCTTTGCGTAGACTTCCGAGTAACGTAACAACTTTCAACGTATCAGACATGAGTGCTCCTTTGCATCATGATGGCCGGCTAAACCGGTCAGTTGAGGGAGAATACTTTTTCTACCGGTAAGCTGGTAAAGCGCATCAGGCGCGCGTCAGTCTCTTTGGCGCGCGTTTGCGCATCAGGCAGGCAGCGCCAGCCCTCTTTACTATCATATTCCCAGACCTTCAGCGGCCCGATATTCGGGGTGACGGCGATTGACCACACCAGCAACGTTTCAGCATCACAGATGGCTTCAATCGATTGGGTGCCAGCGGTACGCAGGCGACCAGACCCCGGCAGCAGCTGTACTCGCACGGGGGCTTCACCGGTGAGCTTCAGCACGCTGCGGCGCAGCGCCACCAGTTGGGCGCGGGCCTCATCCGGATCGTGCTGGATGTTAATCCATAAATTCTCATTGCTATTGAAGACATAGCGATCGGCGGCATGTAGCGGATGGACGCCACGCGAGGCATGCTGCAGTTCCATATCGAGACCGCAGTCACCTTCGGTCGTCAGCGCTACGCCGACGATATTCCCGGCATAAGAGATGGAAAAGCGGGGAAGGTGGGGATCGCGAAATACGGGCCGTCCATTGGGTTCGCTGATGATTTCCGGCAGCTCGCCGATACCATAAAGCATGAAAAGCAGTTCAGCGAGCAGCGAACGCGAGGCGCGATAGCGGCTCTGTCGGTATTCGGGTAGGTTACGTGCGGATTGATGACATGCCGCCGACAAACGCGTCGATAGCGGCTCCCTGGTGTTGAGTATCCCTCTTGCAAAATGCGTTGCCATTCGTCGCTCCGTGATTAATGGTCAGAGATAAAAATTGTGAATGATATTATCGCTCACAATGAGCAGGTTTTAATGCGGAAATTCTTCCTTGAGAAGGGATAATGTCTGACTTTTACAATTTCTTGCGCAACAACGTGAGGATGATGGGCAATTTCCCTACAGCGTATTGGAATAGAGCTGTTTGAGGGTCTCTCTGAGCCATACGATCTTTGGATTATAGCTATTACGCTTATGCCACAGCAGGGTGAACGGCACGCGCATTTTTTCCAGTAGCTGCGGCTCCAGCGGCAGCGGGCGCGATACCAGCGGCAGATGATGCTGCTGATTATAGTGCTGACAATAGCGCGGCGCGGTGGCTATCATGGTGTGATTTGGCTGCGCCGCCATAAACAGCGACTGCTCAAAGCCGGGCAGGGTCAGGGCAACGGTCCGTTTGTGGCCCAGGTCATGCAGCACATCATCCAGCGCCCAGGTGTCGCTTTGTTCCCAGCAGATATTGATGTGCGGATAGCGCAGGAAAGCCGCCAGGTTCCACTCTTCATTGAGCGCCGGATGATCGGCGCGCAGCCACACCTGCGGCAGGTCGCTAAACAGGACATCAAAATCGATATACCACGGCAGCAGGCTCAGCTGTTCGCGCGAACGCGGATGGGTTTCCTTGCCGCAAAAACCGATATCAACCTCACCACGAATGATGGCATCCAGCGAGTCGTAATCCCAGTTGCGTAAACGGATCAGCGCTTGTGGATAACGTTGATAAATTTGCTGGGAGAGGGTGTTGAGCAGGATCATCAGTAGCGGTGATTCTGCCGCCAGCTCGAACTTCAGGCCGCTTGGCATGGTGTGGTGCGGTTTATCGAGGATCTGATTGCCCATCTGCATCCAGTCGGCAAGATCCTGCTCCATGCTGCTCATTAACGGCGTTGGCGCCAGCCCTAGCGGTGTTTTAACAAATAGCGGATCGTCAAACCAGGCACGTAGCTTGGCCAATGATTTACTCACCGCCGACGGCGAAACGTTCATCCGTTTCGCCGTGCGGGTGACGCTGCGCTCCTGGGTCAGAAGCTGCAGACATAGCAATAAGTTAAGATCGAGACTCGACAGGGATTTCTTCATTATCTTGCGTCGCGCGCGCCGGTGAGACGACCAGTATCAGAACAATACTGACTATGCTACAGGCAATGAGTATCCCGATCAGCATATTCATGGCGCTAAGCCCGATGATAGCCGCCAGCCAAATCCACAGCGAAGAACCACAGACCTGGGCGATGCCGAGGGCGGAGCTGGCGACGCCCGCCCGCAGCGTGAAAGGCCCCAACGCCTGGCTCATCGCGACGCCAAAGCCAACCGAGAAACCCGCGCAGATCATACCTAATCCCAGCATGGTGATGGGCTGGCTGGCGGCGAGGCTCAATACCACGCCAGCGATAAGGAACAACGTCTGCGAGGTCAGCATCAGGGTACGCGGTTTAAACAGCGTCAGAGCGAACGGCGTGGAGAACGACACGGCCATGCTGACCATCGCCATCAGCGCCATCGCCATTGAATAAGTTCCGCGGTCGAAACCCATCTCTTCCATCATCAGCACCGGAGAGACGTTTACGTAAGTCAAAATTGCGGTGACGCTGAGAGTCGTAATGACTATGCGGCTGAGGAAAAAACGGTTTAGCAGCGACTCAGCGGCGCCATTGTGCTGTGCGCCTGCCTGCGGATGCGTTGTCGGGCGCGTCTCACGCAGGATAAACACCGACAATAATCCCACCATCACCCCCATGCCTGTCATGGTGTAGAACAGACTCTGCCACGGATATTTCAACATGATCAGATGGCCAAGTACCGGCGCGAGGACGGGAATAATGCAGGTAATGCCATTAAGCAGCGACAGTACCTTGGCGCGGCGGCGCTCGTCCAGCGTATCGCGCAGAACGGCAAAAGCGACGACGTAGCAGCTTCCCGCGCCGATCCCCTGGATAAAGCGGCCGATCAGGAAATGCGTGCTGTTATGCGCCTGCGAGCACAGTAGCGAGGCCAGTATGAAAGTGATGGCGCCGAAAATCGCGACCGGTTTACGCCCGGATTTATCCGCCGCTCGCCCGGCAAAAAGCATTGCGGTAGCCATGCCGGCTAAATAGACCGAGAAGGCGATATGCAGTTGCGCCTCGCTGGCGCCAAGATCCTGGGCGATGCGCGGTAGGCCGACCAGATACATATCAATGCCGGATGGATAGAGCAGTACCAATGCGAAACTGCAGATAAGAAAGCGTGCCATAGGACCCTCGCAATAAGAATGGCGTACAGCATAGTGGCTAACGCCAGGGAGTACGAGTTGCCATTTGGACAACACTCTTTTCCTGAAAGGAAAAACAGTTGATTGCTTCACAGAGTTGATGTGATTAAGGCAATCAAATAAAAAACCCGCCATAACAGATGGTTATGGCGGGTTAGTAGATGCTTACCAGTAACGCTTACTTACCGATACAGAAACTGGAGAAGATGCGGCCCAGCAGATCGTCAGAGGTAAATTCGCCGGTAATTTCACTTAATGCCTGTTGCGACAGACGCAGCTCCTCCGCCAGTAATTCACCGGCCCAGGCGCCCAGCAACTGCGCTTTG
The DNA here is from genome assembly GCF_040064515.1 of Klebsiella sp. CN_Kp104. Lineage (NCBI taxonomy): Bacteria > Pseudomonadati > Pseudomonadota > Gammaproteobacteria > Enterobacterales > Enterobacteriaceae > Klebsiella > Klebsiella sp. CN_Kp104. The sequence goes on from NZ_JBEAII010000007.1 coordinate 47,236, forward strand.
CCCTGCTGCAGATGGTCCGCAGCCGTTTCCAGCGCTTGCAGATGGCGACGACGGGCGAGGAAGCCGCCTTCCATGTTGGTATCGAAGCCCATGCTCTGCTTAAGGTGGTTGCGCAGCACCTCGACCCCTTCACCGGTACGCGCCGACAGGCGGATTAGTGAGTGGCCATTTACTTCGCTGAGCCCCAGCGCTTCGCCGGTGACGTCGGCTTTATTACGCACCACGGTAATCGGCAGCTTAGCGGGCAGGCGCTCGATAAAGTCCGGCCAGATCTCCGCCGGGTCAACGGCGCTGGTGGTGGTGCCGTCGACCATAAACAGCACCCGATCCGCCTGTTCAATTTCCTGCCAGGCGCGTTCAATGCCGATTCGCTCCACTTCATCACTGGCGTCACGCAGGCCTGCGGTATCGATGATATGCAGCGGCATACCGTCGATGTGAATATGTTCGCGCAGTACGTCGCGGGTGGTGCCGGCGATATCGGTGACGATCGCCGCTTCTCGTCCGGCCAGCGCGTTGAGCAGGCTGGATTTACCGGCGTTTGGCCGTCCGGCGATCACCACTTTCATCCCTTCACGCAGCAGGCTGCCCTGACGGGCTTCGGCGCGGACGGCATCGAGATCGGCGATCACGTCGTTCAGTTGGGCTTCAATTTTACCATCGGAGAGGAAATCAATTTCTTCATCCGGGAAATCAATCGCTGCTTCCACGTAGATGCGCAGGTGAGTGAGCGCTTCCACAAGATGGTTCACACGCGCGGAGAAGGCCCCTTGCAAGGAGTTCAACGCCGAACGGGCCGCCTGCTCTGAGCTGGCGTCGATAAGGTCGGCGATGGCCTCTGCCTGCGCCAGGTCGAGCTTGTCGTTGAGGAACGCGCGCTCGGAAAACTCGCCCGGATTGGCGATGCGAACGCCGGGCAAGGTCAGAATACGTTTGAGCAGCAGATCCAGAATGACCGGGCCGCCGTGGCCCTGCAGTTCGAGGACATCTTCGCCGGTAAAGGAGTTCGGCCCCGGAAACCACAGCGCAATCCCCTGATCCAGCGGCGTACCGTCGGCGTCTTTGAACGGCAGGTAGTCGGCATAGCGCGGCTTCGGCAGCTTGCCGAGTACCGCCTGCGCGACGTCGCGCGCCTTAAGGCCGGAGATACGCAGGATGCCCACACCCCCGCGTCCCGGTGGGGTTGCCTGGGCGACGATAGTGTCGTTATGGCTCATGGTGACTCTCTATGTAGATGTAAAAAAGGCGGTCCATTGACCGCCTTCTCTGGCATTAACGTTACCGTAGATACTCGAAATAATTCAAGTTGCAGAAAGGCGGCAAGTTAGTGAGGCCCCAGGAGCTTACTGTAGTAAGTGACTGGGGCGAACTAATGAAGCCAACGCATCTGCGGCTTGAAGAATGAAGAGTATCAGGATTTTTTCTTCTCGCGGCTATGTAGGCCACGCTTCTCCAGACCACGGTAAATCAGCTGCTGCTGAATAATGGTTACCAGGTTGCTGACGATGTAGTACACCACCAGACCAGACGGGAACCACAGGAAGAACACCGTGAAGATGACCGGCATAAAGGTCATGATCTTCTGCTGCATCGGGTCGGTCACGGTGGTCGGCGACATCTTCTGGATGAAGAACATGGTCGCGCCCATGATGATCGGCAGGATGTAGTACGGGTCTTGCGCGGACAGGTCATGGATCCACAGGATAAACGGCGCATGACGCAGTTCAACCGAGGCGCTCAGCATGTAGTACAGCGCAAGGAAGATTGGCATCTGAATAATCAGCGGGAAGCAGCCACCCAGCGGGTTAACTTTTTCTGCTTTATACAGCGCCATCATTTCCTGGCTTTGACGTTGTTTATCGTCGCCCAGACGCTCGCGCATAGCCTGAATCTTCGGCTGCAGCATACGCATCTTCGCCATGGAGGTGTACTGCGCTTTAGTCAGCGGGTACATGATGCCACGAACGATAAAGGTGATGACGATAATCGAGAAGCCCCAGTTGCCGAGGAAGCCGTGGATGAATTTCAGCAGCTTAAACAGCGGTTGGGAGATGAACCACAGCCAGCCGTAGTCGACGGTCAGATCCAGGTGCGGCGCGACGGCAGCCATTTTATCCTGCAGAGCCGGGCCGACCCACAGCACGCTTTCCAGCTTGTCGGTTTGACCTGGCTGCACCAGTACCGGCTGTGATTTATAGCCGATAGCGACAACGCCATTACCGAGGTTAGCGGTATAGAAGTTGTTGGTGCCGTTGTTATGCGGAACCCACGCGGTGGTGAAGTACTGCTGCAACATCGCCACCCAACCGTCTTTGGTGCTGACGTTCAGGTTTTCGTTGTCGACGATAGTATCGAATTTATATTTTTCGTATTTCGAATCAGCAGTGGAGTACGCCGCGCCACGGAAGGTGTGCATGGTAGACAGACCGCCGGTTTGCGTATCGCGGCTTGATGGCAGCGCTGCTGTTTGCTTCAGCTGACCGAAGGAGGAGATCTCCAGCGGTTTTTCGCCGACGTTTTTCACGTTGTAGCCAACGTTCACCGCATAATCACCGCGTTTCAGGGTGAAGGTTTTGGTGAAGACGTTGCCCGCTTTGTCGGTGTAGGTCAGCGGAATAACGATTTCGTTCTGGCCGTCAGCCAGTACATACGCATCTTTATCAGCGTTATACAGCGGACGCGGGCCGTTAGCCGGGTTATCCGGGCCGTCACGACCGGTTAAGCCGCTCTGTGCCTGATAGATAAACTGTGGCGTGGTTTCCAGTAACTGGAACGGTTCAGTAGATTTCAGCGCTTTCGGGTAAGCCGGAAGCAGCGCTTGCTCAACATCACCACCGCTGGTGTTGATGGTCAGATCAAGCACATCAGTTTTAACCGTAATCAGTTTCCCCTGGCCACTGGCCGGTACGCCCTGGTCTGCGGCGCTACCCGCTGCTGTGGTCGTAGTCTGCGTGGTCTGCTGCTGGGTTTGCGGATTTTTGTCCTGCTCCCAGGCTTGCCAGATCATGAAAGACACGAACAACAAAGCGATGATAAGAAGATTGCGTTGCGAATCCATCGTTAGTGTTCTCTGGTATCAAATGGTCCAGGCGGGACGGGGTCGTCACCACCAGGGTGTAAAGGGTGGCATTTTAATACGCGTTTCACCGTCAACCAACTGCCTTTTATCACTCCAAACCTGCGCAATGCCTCAATTCCGTATTGAGAACAGGTTGGCGTGAAACGACAGTGCGGCCCGAGTAGCGGACTAATCAGGCGCTGATAGACCCTGATAAGGCCTATCAGGACCCGCGAGCCAGGCGACAATGGCGGCGCCATAATTTTTCCAACGCTTCCGAGAGAGCACGGTTATCGAGGTCGGCAACCCCTTTCTTTGCCACCACCACGAAATCCATTGGCGGGAGTTCATGTTGACGTAAACGGAAGCTTTCACGCGTCAGACGTTTAATCCGATTGCGTTCATGCGCGCGCTTAACGTTTTTCTTGGCGACGGTAAGACCGATGCGGGGATGCCCCAGCGAATTCAGGCGGCCGAGGATGGTGATTTGCGGCGTGCCAGCCCGTTGTGGCTGCTGGAAGACGAAAGTGAAATGACTGGGAGTTAACAAACGTAACTCCCTGGGAAATGCTAGCTTAACCACGCAGGGTTAGCTTTATTACTTGGAAACGGTCAGACGAGCGCGGCCTTTAGCACGACGACGTGCCAGAACCTGACGACCATTTTTATTAGCCATACGAGCACGGAAGCCGTGAGAACGGTTGCGCTTCAGTACAGACGGTTGAAAAGTGCGTTTCATGGCGATTTCTACCTAAACTTGAATAAATTCACTGACTTTTGCGTAGACCCGAACGAACTTCGAACGACTTACGCCTCAGCGTGGGTGATTAAAGAGGCCGGATTGTAATAATTGTACACTCCGGAGTCAATTCTCTTTCCTTATTTCTCGCACCTTGCCGCACAAAAAATAAGCTGAGACGAGTTGCGAAAACGGGCATTACGCGCCGGGTGGGGGATTATACGGCCTGGCGGGTAAAGCGCAAGGATCGTAAAGGATCTTTGTTAGATCAATTCTGTTCAAAACCGGCATAGCTCATTAATTTTTCCAATATGCGGGCGAAATCGTGCCGCACTCTCGCCAGGATCGATTACACTTACCCGGTTTCGATCCTCCTGTGGATAAATCGGGAAGAATCTGTTGAGAAACACAAGATCTCTTTCTCAGTTTAGGCTATGATCCCCGGTCCCGATCGCGATCCACGGATCCGTCCCGGGTAAAACCGCAAATAGCGGTTCGCACGTCACCCCTTTTGCGCAGGGGCTTTTTCGGCTAATGCAGGGTCTTGCGACGTGTGCCAACAATCACGATTGTTTCAGTTTTTCTTTTATATCGATTTTATGTTCGAGTGGAGTCCGCCGTGTCACTTTCGCTTTGGCAGCAGTGTCTTGCCCGATTGCAGGATGAGTTACCAGCCACAGAATTCAGCATGTGGATCCGCCCATTGCAGGCGGAACTGAGCGATAACACGCTGGCACTGTATGCGCCAAACCGTTTTGTGCTCGATTGGGTAAGGGACAAATACCTCAATAATATCAATGGGCTCCTCAATGACTTTTGTGGTGCGGACGCCCCACAGCTGCGCTTTGAAGTGGGCGCGAAGCCTGCGGCGCCGTCCCACCAGGGGACGGCCAACGTCGCCACGGCGATTCCGGCCGCTCAGGTGCAAACCGCGCGCGTCGCGCCGGCTGTCGCCCGTCAGGGCTGGGATAACGTTCCGGCGCCGGCAGAGCCCACCTACCGTTCCAACGTCAACGTCAAGCATACGTTTGATAACTTCGTCGAAGGTAAATCTAACCAGCTGGCACGCGCGGCGGCGCGTCAGGTGGCCGATAACCCCGGCGGCGCGTATAACCCGCTGTTCCTTTATGGCGGCACCGGCCTGGGTAAAACCCACCTGTTGCACGCCGTCGGCAACGGCATTGTGGCGCGTAAGCCAAATGCTAAAGTGGTTTATATGCACTCCGAGCGTTTCGTGCAGGACATGGTAAAAGCCCTGCAAAACAACGCCATCGAAGAATTTAAACGCTATTACCGCTCCGTTGACGCCCTGCTGATCGATGATATTCAGTTCTTCGCCAATAAAGAGCGTTCGCAGGAAGAGTTCTTCCACACCTTCAATGCCTTGCTGGAAGGTAATCAGCAGATCATCCTGACGTCGGATCGTTATCCAAAAGAGATCAACGGCGTTGAAGATCGTCTGAAATCGCGCTTTGGCTGGGGCCTGACGGTGGCGATCGAGCCGCCTGAACTGGAAACCCGCGTCGCGATCCTGATGAAGAAAGCCGATGAAAACGACATCCGCCTGCCGGGCGAAGTCGCGTTCTTTATCGCTAAGCGTCTGCGTTCGAACGTGCGTGAGCTGGAAGGGGCGCTGAACCGCGTCATTGCTAACGCCAACTTTACCGGCCGGGCGATCACCATCGATTTCGTGCGCGAAGCGCTGCGCGATTTACTGGCGCTGCAGGAAAAATTAGTCACCATCGACAATATTCAAAAGACGGTGGCGGAGTATTACAAGATTAAGGTAGCGGACCTGCTGTCCAAACGCCGCTCCCGTTCGGTGGCGCGCCCACGCCAGATGGCGATGGCGCTGGCCAAAGAGCTGACCAACCACAGCCTGCCGGAAATCGGCGATGCGTTTGGCGGCCGCGACCATACCACCGTGCTGCACGCCTGCCGTAAGATTGAGCAGTTGCGTGAAGAAAGCCACGATATTAAAGAAGATTTTTCCAATTTAATCAGAACATTATCCTCGTGACGCTATGAAATTTACCGTAGAACGTGAACATTTATTAAAACCGCTGCAACAGGTGAGCGGTCCGTTAGGTGGTCGTCCGACACTGCCAATTCTCGGTAACCTGCTGCTTCAGGTCGCGGACGGCACGCTGTCGCTAACCGGTACCGATCTGGAAATGGAAATGGTCGCGCGCGTGTCGCTGATTCAGCCGCACGAAGCGGGCGCCACCACCGTTCCGGCGCGTAAATTCTTTGATATCTGCCGCGGCCTGCCTGAAGGCGCGGAGATCGCCGTGCAGCTTGAAGGCGACCGTATGCTGGTGCGCTCCGGCCGCAGCCGCTTCTCGCTGTCGACCCTGCCTGCCGCCGATTTCCCGAATCTCGACGACTGGCAGAGCGAAGTGGAATTTACCCTGCCGCAGGCGACGATGAAGCGCCTGATTGAAGCCACCCAGTTTTCGATGGCGCACCAGGACGTTCGTTACTACTTAAACGGCATGCTGTTTGAAACCGAAGGTAGCGAACTGCGCACCGTCGCCACCGATGGCCACCGTCTGGCGGTTTGTTCAATGCCTTTGGAAGAGTCGCTGCCGAACCATTCGGTGATCGTGCCGCGTAAAGGGGTGATTGAGCTGATGCGTATGCTCGATGGCGGCGATACGCCGCTGCGCGTGCAGATCGGCAGTAATAATATCCGCGCTCACGTCGGCGATTTTATCTTCACCTCGAAGCTGGTTGATGGCCGTTTCCCGGACTATCGCCGCGTATTGCCGAAAAACCCGGATAAACACCTTGATGCCGGCTGCGACATTCTCAAGCAGGCCTTTGCCCGCGCGGCAATTCTGTCGAACGAGAAATTCCGCGGCGTGCGGTTGTACGTCAGCGAAAACCAGCTGAAAATCACCGCTAACAACCCGGAGCAGGAAGAGGCGGAAGAGATTCTCGACGTCACTTATTCGGGCAGCGAGATGGAAATCGGCTTTAACGTTAGCTACGTGCTGGATGTGCTCAATGCGCTGAAGTGCGAGAATGTGCGCATTCTGCTGACGGATTCCGTATCGAGCGTGCAGATTGAGGATGCGGCTTCACAGTCCGCCGCCTATGTTGTCATGCCTATGAGATTGTAGAATCTGCAAAGGGTCTGGTTTACTTGCCATTTCGCCTTCCGGCAGTGCTCGACAAAACGCTATGCGTTTTGGACGTCTGTAAGACGGTCCGAAGGACGAGCGGAGCGAGCAAATGCTCACGTACTTCGTGTACGCTCCGCTTTCTGCGCGCTGGCGGTAGACGAACTGGCTGCGACACCCACGCCCCTTGAATGATGACGAGCTGATATGTCGCTATCCCGACTCCTAATCAAAGATTTCCGCAATATCGAAAATGCGGATCTCGCTTTATCCCCCAGCTTTAACTTCCTGGTTGGCGCAAACGGCAGCGGCAAAACCAGCGTGCTGGAAGCTATCTATACGCTCGGCCATGGCAGGGCGTTTCGCAGTTTGCAAATTGGCCGGGTAATTCGTCACGAGCAGGATTCGTTTGTCCTGCACGGGCGTTTACAGGGCGAAGAGCGCGAAACCGCCATTGGCTTGACCAAAGACAAACAGGGCGACAGCAAAGTGCGTATCGACGGCACCGATGGCCACAAGGTGGCGGAACTGGCGCACCTGATGCCGATGCAGCTGATCACGCCGGAGGGGTTTACTTTACTCAACGGCGGCCCCAAATACAGAAGAGCGTTCCTTGATTGGGGATGCTTTCATAACGAAGCCGGATTCTTCACCGCCTGGAGCAATCTGAAGCGCCTGCTGAAACAGCGCAACGCCGCGCTGCGCCAGGTGAGCCGCTATGCGCAACTGCGGCCGTGGGACCTGGAATTAATCCCGCTGGCGGAACAAATCAGCCGCTGGCGTGCCGAATACAGCGCCGCTATTGTCGAAGACATGGCGGATACCTGTCAGCAATTTTTACCGGAATTCACCCTCACCTTCTCTTTCCAGCGCGGCTGGGAAAAAGAAACGGACTACGCCGAGGTGCTGGAGCGGAATTTCGAACGCGACAGAATGTTAACCTACACCGCCCACGGTCCGCATAAAGCGGATTTTCGCATTCGCGCCGATGGGGCGCCGGTGGAAGACACCTTGTCGCGCGGGCAGCTTAAGCTGCTGATGTGCGCCCTACGACTGGCGCAGGGCGAGTTCCTGACCCGCGAAAGCGGGCGGCGCTGCCTGTACCTGATAGATGATTTTGCCTCGGAGCTTGACGATGCCCGGCGCGGGCTGCTTGCCAGCCGCTTAAAAGCCACGCAATCGCAGGTTTTCGTCAGCGCAATCAGCGCTGAACACGTAATGGACATGTCGGACAAAAATTCGAAGATGTTCACCGTGGAAAAGGGTAAAATAACGGATTAACCCAAGTTTAAATGAGCGAGAAACGTTGATGTCGAATTCTTATGACTCCTCCAGTATCAAAGTCCTGAAAGGGCTGGATGCGGTGCGTAAGCGCCCGGGTATGTATATCGGCGACACGGATGACGGCACCGGTCTGCACCACATGGTATTCGAGGTTGTGGATAACGCTATCGACGAAGCGCTCGCAGGTTACTGTAAAGACATCGTTGTTACTATCCACAGCGATAACTCCGTCTCCGTACAGGATGACGGCCGCGGCATCCCAACCGGCATTCACCCGGAAGAGGGCGTCTCCGCGGCGGAAGTTATCATGACCGTCCTGCACGCCGGCGGTAAATTCGATGATAACTCCTATAAAGTGTCCGGCGGTCTGCACGGCGTAGGCGTCTCGGTGGTTAACGCCCTGTCGCAGAAGCTGGAGCTGGTTATCCAACGCGATAACAAAGTCCACAAACAAATTTATGAGCACGGCGTGCCGCAGGCGCCGCTGGCGGTAACCGGTGAAACCGAAAGTACCGGTACCATGGTGCGTTTCTGGCCAAGCCTGGAAACCTTTACCAACGTCACTGAATTCGAATACGAAATCCTGGCGAAACGTCTGCGCGAGCTGTCGTTCCTCAACTCTGGGGTCTCTATCCGCCTGCGCGATAAGCGCGACGGCAAAGAAGACCATTTCCACTACGAAGGCGGCATCAAGGCGTTTGTTGAGTATCTCAACAAGAATAAAACGCCGATCCACCCGAATATCTTCTATTTCTCCACCGAAAAAGACGGTATCGGCGTTGAAGTGGCGCTGCAGTGGAACGATGGTTTCCAGGAAAACATCTACTGCTTTACCAACAACATTCCGCAGCGCGACGGCGGTACTCACCTGGCGGGCTTCCGCGCGGCGATGACCCGTACCCTGAACGCCTACATGGATAAAGAAGGCTACAGCAAAAAAGCGAAAGTCAGCGCCACCGGCGACGATGCGCGTGAAGGCCTGATTGCCGTGGTTTCCGTGAAGGTGCCGGATCCGAAGTTCTCCTCTCAGACCAAAGACAAGCTGGTCTCCTCCGAGGTGAAATCGGCGGTTGAACAGCAGATGAACGAACTGCTGAGCGAATACCTGCTGGAAAACCCGTCCGATGCGAAAATCGTGGTCGGCAAAATTATCGATGCCGCGCGTGCGCGTGAAGCCGCGCGTCGCGCCCGTGAAATGACCCGTCGTAAAGGCGCGCTGGACCTGGCAGGCCTGCCGGGCAAACTGGCGGATTGCCAGGAACGCGACCCGGCGCTGTCTGAACTGTACCTCGTGGAAGGGGACTCCGCGGGCGGCTCTGCTAAACAGGGCCGTAACCGTAAGAATCAGGCTATCCTGCCGCTGAAGGGTAAAATCCTTAACGTCGAGAAAGCCCGCTTCGATAAAATGCTCTCTTCTCAGGAAGTAGCCACGCTTATCACCGCGCTGGGCTGCGGCATCGGTCGCGATGAGTACAACCCGGATAAACTGCGTTATCACAGCATCATCATCATGACCGATGCGGACGTCGACGGCTCGCACATTCGTACCCTGCTGTTGACCTTCTTCTATCGTCAGATGCCGGAAATCGTTGAACGCGGTCACGTTTACATTGCTCAGCCGCCGCTGTACAAAGTGAAGAAAGGCAAGCAGGAACAGTACATTAAAGACGACGAAGCGATGGATCAGTACCAGATCTCCATCGCGCTCGACGGCGCGACCCTGCACACCAACGCCAGCGCACCGGCCTTAGCCGGCGAGTCACTGGAAAAACTGGTGGCCGAGTACAACGCGACGCAGAAAATGATTGGCCGCATGGAGCGCCGTTTCCCGAAAGCGATGCTCAAAGAGCTTATCTATCAGCCGACGCTGGCCGAAGCCGATCTGAGCAACGAGCAGACCGTCACCCGCTGGGTTAACCAGCTGATCAGCGAGCTGAACGAAAAAGAGCAGCACGGCAGCCAGTGGAAGTTTGATATTCGTGAAAACAGCGAGCTGCAGCAGTTCGAGCCTATCGTGCGCGTGCGTACCCACGGCGTCGATACCGACTACCCGCTGGATAACGAGTTCATCACCGGCGCGGAATACCGCCGCATCTGCACCCTCGGCGAGAAGCTGCGCGGGCTTATCGAAGACGACGCGTTTATCGAACGCGGCGAGCGCCGCCAGCCGGTAGCCAGCTTCGAACAGGCGCTCGACTGGCTGGTGAAAGAGTCGCGTCGCGGCCTCTCTATCCAGCGTTATAAAGGTCTGGGCGAGATGAACCCGGATCAGCTGTGGGAAACCACCATGGATCCGGATAGCCGCCGCATGCTGCGCGTCACCGTGAAGGATGCGATTGCCGCCGACCAGCTGTTCACCACCCTGATGGGCGATGCCGTTGAACCACGTCGCGCCTTTATCGAAGAGAACGCCCTGAAAGCGGCGAACATCGATATCTAAACCGTAAGCTCTCCCGGTAAGCCACATTACCGGGATGACACAATACCCAGGCCCGGTAAGCGTTAGCTTCACCGGGCTTTTCTTTGTCGGTAAAAGAGGAATCCTCCCACGCAATCCATCCTCGTTTTCTCCCGTTGCGAGAGCTGTTTTTTGAGCGGAATCGCGTTAGCATGAGTGAAGACTCATCTTACCCGGGGATCCCATGGCTATTAAACTGATTGCAATTGATATGGACGGCACGCTGTTGCTGCCGGACCATACCATTTCTCCGGCGGTGAAAACCGCCATCGCGGCAGCGCGCGCCCGCGGCGTTAACGTGGTGCTGACTACCGGCCGCCCTTACGCTGGTGTTCATAGCTACCTGAAAGAGTTGCACATGGAACAGCCGGGCGACTACTGCATCACCTATAACGGTGCGCTGGTTCAGAAAGCCAGCGACGGCAGCACCGTGGCACAAACGGCGTTAAGCTACGATGATTATCGCTTCCTTGAGCAACTCTCTCGCGACGTCGGCTCGCATTTCCACGCGCTCGATCGTAATACGCTTTATACCGCGAACCGCGATATCAGCTACTACACGGTGCATGAATCCTACGTGGCGACCATTCCGCTGGTATTCTGCGAAGCAGAAAAGATGGACCGTAATATTCAGCTGCTGAAAGTGATGATGATCGATGAGCCTGCCGTTCTCGATCGGGCCATCGCTCGTATTCCGGCGGAAGTGAAAGAGAAGTATACCGTGCTGAAAAGCGCGCCGTACTTCCTCGAAATCCTCGATAAACGTGTCAATAAAGGCACCGGCGTGAAGTCGCTGGCCGATACGCTGGGTATAAAGCCGGAAGAAATTATGGCGATTGGCGATCAGGAAAATGATATTGCGATGATTGAATTTGCCGGCGTCGGCGTGGCGATGGATAACGCTATCCCGACCGTTAAAGAAGCGGCGAATTTCGTCACTAAATCGAACCTTGAAGATGGCGTTGCCTTCGCCATTGAAAAATACGTTTTAGCCTAAGCGCATTCCGGGCCCGGAATTCTCCGGGCCTCAGACTGCTGACAAAGAAGGAAAAAGCGTGGTTTTTCCTTCTTTGTGGTTATCAGCCGAAAATCAATAAATTGATTTTCCATGTTTTTTGTCTGGTGCAATCTGTAAGTGCAACGGTTGCATGAGGTTTGTCATCAATCTCAGGCCCGGAATTCTCCGGCCTGTCTTCTCTTTTTTCATGAATAGATGTTAATCCGCATTTAAATCCCTTAATTAGCGCAGGGGATTCTATAAGCTACCCGCCCCATTTTATGAATTCTGTTCTTAAGAACTAACATCATATTTCCCATGAATAAAAATCACTTTTTGATGTTGGTTGCGCTGCCTTTTTCCTCTATTCAGGTCTGCGCGGCCGCAGAACCAACAACTCCACTTGAACCCGTATACGCCTGGCACGGTAGCGAACCGGCGGATCTGCCCGCGCCTGACAATAGCCAGGCCGCGGCGCCGGAGTCGACATCGGTATTGCCTTTTTTAGGCGATGAAGCCCGAAAGCACGGCTACGTTCTGCCACTACCTTTTGGTGTCGGCGTTAACTATATGGATATGCGGCAGAATATTAATGTCGATAGCATTAATTTTACCGGTTTATCGTTAGGTAATTTTTCACTGGATAACGCCTTCCAGATTGGCGTCGGTAATACGCGAGAAAGTAGCAAAACCGAGACGCTTAAGCTGGATGCCTGGCTGCTGCCGTTTATGAACGTCTATGGCCTGGTTGGACATACTAAAGGCCATTCTATCTCGCAAATTGCCGTCGGCCTGAAAGGGCCGAATGGCAAAGTGGTGCCCATGCCAGGTATGCAGAATCTTGATTTTCGCCTTGATTTTAAAGGCACTACCTACGGCGTCGGTACCACGCTGGTGGGTGGCGTCGGCAACTGGTTCACGGTATTAGATGCCAACTATACGCAGACGCGTTTTGATATCCTCGACGGCAGCATTGATGCTTTTACCTTTTCGCCGCGTTTGGGCTATCGTTTCAATACGCCGTCGGTAGATGCACTGCATCTGCCGAACGGGAAGCTGAATGTCTGGGTTGGCAGCATGTATCAGGATGTGCAGCAAGAATTTAAGGGCAGCCTGAACGATCTGTCGATGCCGTCGACGATGCTGCAAAACATGGTCAATCTGGCCAATAAGAACGGCAACGGCCGCTTTGATGTGAAACAGCATCTGCAGTCGCCGTGGAACGTGCTGGTGGGCGCGCAGTATGAGATGACCCGGAATTTTAATATCACTACGGAGTTTGGTTTTGCCGAACGTAATAGCTTCTTTATCGCCGGCGAGTATCGCTTTTGAGCCGACCGTTTAACCCTATCCTGTTGTTGTTAACCTGCCTTGTTATTGGGCAGGCACAGGCGCAGGCGCTCAGCCGCGAGGAAATCGACGGCTGGTTACAGAACCTTGGCGCCAGCGACAAGTTTGACGCCAGCAAAGGCATCGACTGGGGCGTGATGCCGGGGCCATTTTATACGCCGGAGCTGGGGCTTGGATTGGGTACGGCTGTCGTGGGCATGTATCGCCCGGACCCACATGACACCATCAGCCAGAACTCCACGCTGACGCTTAGCGGCTACGTCAGCTCGACAGGCGCATTTGGCCTCAGCGTTAAAAACTATGCCTTTTTCGACAACGATTTGTGGCGGGTTTTTGTTGAAGGCTCGATGGCCAACACACCGACTTACTACTGGGGACAAGGTTTTCACGCCGGCGACAAAGACAATGAGAAAGAAAAATATACCGCCCAGGTGCTGACATTGCGCCCGATGATCTACCGGCAGCTCATCGACAATGTTTATCTGGGGGCGGGGTGGTCGCTGGCGGCGCAAAATGCCGATGAGATGGACCATGACGATCTGCCGAAAATAGAAAACACTCCACAGGGGCCGTCGGTATTCAGTTCCGGCGCCAGTATCGATATCAACTGGGACGATCGCGATTTTGTCCCCAACCCACGCAAGGGCCAATACGCCGATTTTCGCTATACCCACTATGCGCCGGGACTCGGCAGCGACACGCGATTTGATGAATTTCGCCTGCACTACAGCCGCTATCAGGCCCTGAGCGATAAAAGCGTGCTGGCCTGGGAAGCGGATGGCACCTTCACCCAGGGCGATGTGCCGTGGAGCATGATGCCGCTGCTCGGCAGCGATGAGCGTATGCGCGGCTACTACCAGGGGCGCTACCGCGATAAAAACGTGGTCAGCTCTCAGCTGGAATATCGTCGTCAGTTGACGTGGCGACACGGCGTTGTTGCCTGGGTCGGCGCGGGCACCATGGGGCCATCTATTGATTCCCTGAATGACGGACGCTGGTTACCTTCGGCAGGCGTCGGCTACCGCTTTGAATTCAAACCTCGCGTTAATATTCGCCTCGACTACGGTATCGGTAAGGGCAGCAGCGGCTTTTACTTCCAGGTCGGCGAAGCGTTCTAACTCTTTTTTATCCTCCTTTCCAGCTTTGACGGCGCCAACTGTCGTGGCCACAGGCACTTTTATTTTTATGGATTGTTCTTTTTGTGATCTAAATTGTAGTACAACACAATAATGTTGTACTACATTTAGCTCATGACGACGACGCCTGACATCACGCTAGTAGTACAAAAGTGAGGCGAAATTCAGCAGCGACGGTAAAGTAGAGGAGTACACATAGAGCATAAGGACTCTCCATGACTCTCAATAAGACCGATCGCATCGTGATCACGCTGGGCAAACAGATTGTCAGCGGTAAGTACGTACCGGGTTCAGCGCTACCGGCCGAAGCGGAACTGTGTGAAGAGTTTGAAACTTCGCGCAACATCATCCGCGAAGTATTTCGCTCGCTAATGGCGAAGCGGCTGATCGAAATGAAGCGTTACCGAGGCGCGTTTGTCGCTCCGAGAAACCAGTGGAACTACCTCGATACCGAGGTACTGCAGTGGGTACTGGAAAATGATTATGACCCGCGTCTTATCAGCGCGATGAGTGAAGTGCGCAACCTGGTCGAGCCCGCCATTGCCCGCTGGGCGGCAGAGCGCGCCACCTCGAGCGATCTGGCGGAAATCGAGTCGGCGCTCAATGACATGATCGCCAACAACCAAAACCGGGATGCCTTTAACGAGGCCGATATTCGTTACCACGAAGCGGTGCTGCAGTCAGTACATAACCCGGTTTTGCAGCAGCTTAGCGTGGCGATCAGTTCGCTGCAGCGGGCGGTATTTGAACGGACCTGGATGGGCGATGAAGGCAACATGCCGAAAACCCTCCAGGAACATAAAGCGCTATTTGACGCCATTCGGCATCAGGATAGCGACGCGGCGGAGCAGGCGGCGTTGACGATGATCGCCAGCTCGACACGAAGGCTCAAGGAAATCACATGACGGCTCGCTACATCGCAATAGATTGGGGATCGACGAATTTACGCGCCTGGCTTTATCACGGCGAAGAATGCCTGGAAAGCAGGCAATCTGAAGCAGGCGTAACGCGCCTGAACGGTCGCTCTCCCGCTGCGGTGTTAGCGGAAATTACCCAACACTGGCGCGATGGCGCCACACCGGTGGTGATGGCAGGGATGGTCGGCAGCAACGTGGGCTGGAAAATCGCCCCCTATTTGCCGCTTCCTGCCGCTTTCTCGGACATTGGCCAGCAGTTAACTGCCGTTGGCGACAATATCTGGATAATTCCCGGTCTTTGCGTTTCCCGTGACGATAACCATAACGTCATGCGCGGAGAAGAAACGCAACTGCTGGGCGCACGCGCCTTAGCCCCTTCATCTGTCTACGTGATGCCGGGAACCCACTGCAAATGGGTACTGGCCGATCGCCTGCAAATTCACGATTTTCGTACCGTTTTGACCGGTGAGTTGCATCATCTGTTGCTTCAGCACTCGCTGGTGGGCGCCGGCTTACCGCCGCAGGAAACGTCCGCTGCCGCATTCGCGGCCGGTCTGCAGCGCGGTATCAACAACCCCGCCGTCCTGCCGCAGCTGTTTGAAGTTCGTGCTTCGCACGTGCTGGGCGCGCTGCCTCGCGAGCAGGTTAGCGAATTTCTTTCCGGCCTGCTGATTGGCGCTGAAGTTGCCACCCTCAGCGACACGTTCGCCGGACAGCAGGCGATCGGCCTCGTCGCCGGATCATCGTTAACGTCCCGCTATCAGCAGGCATTCGCCGCCATTGGCCGCGAAGTCACCGCGGTTGCGGGCGATACGGCATTTCAGACAGGAATAAGGAGCATCGCTTATGCAGTGGCAAACTAACCTTCCGCTTATCGCTATCCTGCGCGGCATTACGCCAGACGAGGCGCTGGCTCACGTTGGCGCCGTTATCGACGCCGGTTTCGACGCGGTCGAAATCCCGCTGAACTCGCCGCAGTGGGAGAAAAGTATTCCGCAGGTCGTCGATGCTTACGGCGAGCAGGCGCTTATCGGCGCGGGCACCGTGCTGCAACCGGAGCAGGTCGACAGGCTGGCGGCCATGGGCTGTCGGCTGATTGTGACGCCAAACATTCAACCGGAAGTGATCCGGCGAGCGGTGGGTTACGGCATGACCGTGTGCCCAGGCTGCGCCACCGCCAGCGAAGCCTTTAGCGCGCTCGATGCCGGCGCGCAGGCGCTTAAAATCTTCCCGTCATCGGCTTTTGGACCGGATTACATCAAAGCGTTGAAAGCCGTGTTGCCGCCGGAGGTTCCGGTCTTTGCCGTTGGCGGCGTGACGCCGGAAAACCTGGCGCAGTGGATTAATGCCGGTTGTGTGGGGGCTGGGCTGGGTAGCGATCTCTATCGCGCCGGCCAGCCGGTTGAACGTACCGCGCAACAGGCAGCCGCATTCGTAAAAGCGTATCGAGAGGCAGTGAAATGAAAATAACCAATATCACCACGTACCGTTTACCTCCGCGTTGGATGTTCCTGAAGATTGAAACCGATGAAGGCATTGTCGGCTGGGGCGAACCGGTGATTGAAGGGCGCGCCCGCACGGTGGAGGCGGCCGTTCATGAATTTGGCGACTACCTGATTGGCCAGGATCCGGCGCGGATTAACGACCTGTGGCAGGTGATGTACCGCGGCGGCTTTTATCGCGGCGGCCCGATTATGATGAGCGCCATCGCCGGTATTGACCAGGCGCTATGGGATATTAAAGGTAAGGTTCTGAATGCCCCGGTCTGGCAACTGATGGGCGGGCTGGTGCGTGACAAAATTAAAGCCTACAGCTGGGTGGGCGGCGACCGCCCCGCCGAAGTAATTGACGGGATTAAGAAGCTGCGCGGCATTGGTTTCGACACCTTTAAATTAAACGGCTGCGAAGAGATGGGGCTCATCGATAATTCCCGCGCGGTTGACGCGGCGGTGAATACCGTAGCGCAAATCCGCGAAGCGTTTGGCAATGAAATTGAGTTTGGTCTCGATTTTCATGGCCGCGTTAGCGCGCCGATGGCTAAGGTATTAATTAAAGAGCTGGAGCCATATCGCCCATTATTTATTGAGGAACCGGTATTAGCCGAGCAGGCGGAATATTATCCGCGGCTGGCGGCGCAAACGCATATTCCAATTGCCGCCGGCGAACGTATGTTCTCGCGCTTTGAATTTAAACGGGTACTGGAAGCGGGCGGGGTGGCTATTTTACAGCCCGATTTGTCGCACGCAGGCGGTATTACCGAATGCTATAAAATTGCCGGAATGGCGGAAGCCTATGACGTTGGGCTGGCGCCGCACTGCCCGCTGGGGCCGATCGCGCTGGCCGCTTGTTTGCACGTCGATTTCGTTTCACATAATGCGGTCTTCCAGGAACAGAGCATGGGGATCCACTACAACAAAGGTGCCGAACTGCTTGATTTTGTGAAAAATAAAGAAGATTTCAATATGGAAGGCGGCTTCTTTAAACCTCTGATGAAGCCGGGACTGGGCGTGGAAATTGATGAGGCCCGCGTGATTGAGTTAAGTAAAAATGCGCCGGACTGGCGAAATCCGTTGTGGCGGTATGAGGATGGCTCTGTCGCCGAATGGTAAATGCGCGTCATACTTCGCACTGGTGATGCGTTGGCTGCATTTTCTTACCCTGGTCACATACTATTGTATGCTCCCAGGGATGCGAAAATTTGCCGCCTTTCCCCAGCACGAATTATTTAGCGCATCGCAACATAGTTATTAATAAAAAACAAAAACACCCTCTGTAAATTACCGGGCATGGTGAGCGGCTTCGCTATGCCCAAAATCTGGAGACAGATTGCGATGGATATTTCAGTTACCGCTGTAAAAACCGGGCGTCGCCGTTATCTGACGCTCATCATGATCTTTATTACCGTGGTTATTTGTTATGTTGACCGCGCCAACCTCGCCGTCGCCTCGGCGCATATTCAGGAGGAGTTTGGTATTAGCAAAGCGGAAATGGGCTACGTATTCTCCGCCTTTGCCTGGCTGTATACCCTCTGCCAGATCCCTGGCGGTTGGTTCCTTGACCGCGTGGGATCCAGACTCACCTACTTTATCGCTATATTTGGCTGGTCGGTGGCGACGTTGTTACAAGGCTTCGCCACCGGCTTAATGTCGCTGATTGGTTTACGCGCCATTACCGGCATCTTCGAAGCGCCAGCCTTCCCGACCAATAACCGCATGGTGACCAGTTGGTTCCCGGAGCACGAACGCGCCTCTGCCGTCGGGTTTTATACCTCGGGGCAATTTGTGGGCCTGGCCTTCCTCACGCCGCTACTGATCTGGATCCAGGAGCTATTAAGCTGGCATTGGGTATTTATCGTTACCGGCGGGATCGGCATTATCTGGTCGTTAATCTGGTTTAAGGTTTATCAACCGCCACGCCTGACTAAAAGCATCAGCAAAGCTGAACTCGACTATATCCGCGACGGCGGCGGCCTGGTGGATGGCGATGCGCCGCTGAAGAAAGAGGCGCGTCAACCATTATCCAGAGCGGACTGGAAGCTCGTCTTTCACCGTAAGCTGGTTGGCGTTTACCTTGGGCAGTTCGCGGTTACCTCGACGCTGTGGTTCTTCCTGACCTGGTTCCCGAACTACTTAACCCAGGAAAAAGGCATTACCGCGCTGAAGGCCGGCTTTATGACTACGGTGCCCTTCCTCGCCGCGTTTTTTGGCGTCCTGCTCTCCGGCTGGCTGGCGGATAAGCTGGTGAAAAAAGGTTACTCGCTGGGCGTGGCGCGCAAAACGCCGATTATCTGCGGGCTGCTGATCTCCACCTGCATCATGGGGGCAAACTATACCAACGACCCCGTGTGGATCATGGCGCTGATGGCGCTGGCATTCTTCGGCAACGGTTTTGCGTCTATCACCTGGTCGCTGGTCTCCTCCCTGGCGCCGATGCGCCTGATCGGCCTGACCGGCGGGGTGTTTAACTTTGTTGGCGGACTGGGCGGTATCACCGTCCCGCTGGTGATTGGTTATCTGGCGCAGGATTATGGCTTTGGCCCGGCACTGGTTTATATCTCCGTGGTGGCGCTGATCGGCGCGCTGTCTTATATCCTGCTGGTCGGCGATGTGAAACGTGTAGGCTAAATTTTGGCGATACGCTACCCTGATGCGTAAGTCTCGCATCAGGGTATCGTCATGAAACAAGTCACTTTTGCTCCCCGTCACCATCAGCTTACCAATATCAATACCTGGACCCCGGACAGCCAGTGGCTGGTTTTCGACGTCCGCCCGTCGGGGGCCTCTTTCACCGGCGAGACCATTGAGCGGGTGAATATCCATAGCGGCGCCGTTGAGACGCTCTATCGCGCCGCTGACGGCGCCTGCGTTGGCGTGGTCACCGTACACCCGACGCAAGATAAATACGTTTTTATTCACGGCCCGGAACACCCGGATGCCAACTGGCATTACGATTTTCATCACCGCCGCGGGGTGGTGAGCTGGCAGGGTGAAACCCGCAATCTTGATGCGCTGGATATTACTGCGCCTTATACCCCCGGCGCGCTGCGCGGCGGCAGCCATGTTCATGTCTTCAGCCCTGACGGCCAGTTTGTTAGCTTCACCTATAACGACCACGTACTGCACGAGTACGATCCGGCGCTGGATCTGCGCAACGTTGGCGTGGCCGCGCCCTATGGCCCGGTGAGCCCGCAGGGCACGCATCCCCGTGAATATGCCGGCAGCCACTGGTGCGTGCTGGTGAGCCGTACCACGGCGAACCCATTACCGGGCAGCGATGAGATCAATCGCGCCTATGAAGAGGGATGGGTGGGTAATCATGCCCTGGCGTTCATTGGCGATACGTTGGCGGAAAACGGCGACAAAGTGCCTGAACTGTTTATGGTGACGCTGCCGCGGGATGAGGCGGGCTGGAAGCGGCAGGGCGATATGCCGCTGGCCGGTACCGCAACGACGCTGCCCGCGCCGCCGGCCGACATTAACCAGCGCCGCTTGACCTTTACCCACCAGCGCCGCTATCCGGGGCTGGTGAATGTACCGCGCCATTGGGTACGCGCCAATCCGCAGGCCACCGAGATCGCCTTTCTGATGCGTGATGACGCAGGCGTTGTACAGCTGTGGCTTATCCCGCCTGCGGGCGGGGAGCCGCGCCAGCTGACACATACGGCAACGGGCATCCAGTCAGCATTTAACTGGCATCCGTCGGGTGCGTGGCTGGGATGTGTGGTGGAAAACAAAATCGCGCTCTGCGATGCCCGCAGCGGCGCGGTAAGTTATTTGACGACCGATCGCGAAAATCCGCCGTCCGCGGATGCCGTCGTATTTTCGCCGGATGGCAAATACCTGGCGTGGATGGAAGACGTCGACGGTTATCGCCAGTTATGGATAACCGAAACGCAGCGCTAGCTTAGCGCGAAGGCATTGGCGCTGGCGGGATGACGGAGTTGGTCGCCAGCGTCTCCTGCTCGCTTTTCTCGACGCGCGATTTGACCGAGCTATCGGTGCGGAATAAATCCCACGGCAGCAGTAGCGTGTCCATGACCGCGGTGAACGGCATATCGAGGGCCACCAGCGATTTCACGCCCCAGTTAGTGTCGTCATCGCCCAGCGTATGGGCGCTGGAGCGCGTGCCTGGGTAGGTTCCTTCCTTGCCGCCGGTATGCGACATCACGCTGGAGCAACCGCCCAAACTAATCATCCCGCTGAACAGGACCAGCTTTAACAATCCGCTTTTCATCACTCTTCCGTCATTTTATCGGGGTTACTTCGGTTATAACGAGCCGTCCCGTGAATGCCTAGCGTTATTGCACTGCACTGTGGCGAGTATCGCACTTTGCCTTTTGTGCTTTGCAACCAGTCTAAGCATTCGCCAGCAAACTGCAAAAAAATTTGGCCTAAAAGGCCTTGAAAAGCGTCGGGGCACACCCATTTTAGTAGTGTCACCCAATGAGGATACGCCTGAGGGGTATTCCGGGTCATAACGGCTTGTTCATGATGGAAAGCCATTGAATTCTCGCTGATTTCAGGAGCTATTTACTATGCGTAATTTCGATCTCTCCCCGCTTTATCGTTCTGCTATTGGTTTCGACCGTCTGTTCAACCTGTTAGAAAATAATCAAAGCCAGGGCAACGGCGGCTACCCTCCGTATAACGTTGAATTAGTAGATGAAAACAATTACCGCATCGCGATTGCCGTCGCCGGTTTTGCGGAAAGCGAATTAGAGATAACCGCGCAAGACAATCTTCTGGTGGTGAAAGGCTCCCATGCCGCCGAGCAGAAAGAGCGCACCTACCTGTACCAGGGTATCGCGGAGCGCAACTTCGAGCGTAAATTCCAGCTCGCCGATAACATTCATATTCGCGGCGCGAACCTGGTCAACGGCCTGCTGTATATCGATCTGGAACGTGTGATTCCGGAAGCGAACAAACCGCGCCGTATCGAAATTAACTAATTGCCCGCTTCAGGCCGCGCGGCGGCCTGAATAAACAACTTGCTCGCCGTCAGGGAGCAGATGCGAATTCGCTGAATTCGCAGGTACCTACTCGCTTCTCAGAAGGAGAAAACACTATGCGTAACTACGATTTATCCCCACTGCTGCGTCAATGGATCGGTTTTGACAAACTGGCTAACGCCCTGCAAACCGCCGGTGAAAGCCAAACCTTCCCGCCCTATAACATCGAAAAAAGCGACGATAACCATTACCGCATTACCCTCGCGGTAGCCGGGTTCCGTCAGGAAGATTTGGATATTCAGCTGGAAGGTACGCGTCTGACCGTTAAAGGCACGCCGCAGGCCGCTGAAAAAGAGACCAAATGGTTGCACCAGGGGCTGGTGAATCAGGCCTTCAGCCTGAGTTTCACTCTTGCCGACAATATGGAAGTCTCCGGCGCCACCTTTACCAATGGCTTATTGCATATCGACTTAACCCGCCACGAGCCGGAAGTCGCCGCCCCTCAGCGTATCGCCATTAGCGAGCGCCCGGCGCTGAATAGTTAATTAAGCCACATCGCTTTCAAGCCCCGATAACTCGGGGCTTTTTTGTGCGCGGGACTACATACAGTATTCCCGCCTTCAGTCATAATCCCTGCTAACAATAATGTTATTCACAGGGAAAATAGTATGAGTGATATAGCATTGACCGTCAGCGTGTTGGCGCTGGTTGCGGTAGTGGGATTGTGGATCGGCAATGTCAAAATCCGCGGCGTCGGTTTTGGTATCGGCGGCGTGCTGTTTGGCGGCATTATCGTGGGCCACTTCGTGGATCAGGCAGGGATTACGCTGAGCAGCCCGATGCTGCATTTTATCCAGGAATTCGGCCTCATTCTCTTCGTCTATACCATCGGTATTCAGGTCGGACCGGGCTTTTTTGCCTCGTTACGCGTCTCCGGACTTAAGCTCAATCTGTTCGCCATTCTTATCGTCGTACTTGGCGGGCTGGTGACGGCGATCCTGCATAAACTGTTCAATATTCCGCTTCCGGTCGTTCTCGGCATCTTCTCTGGGGCGGTCACTAACACCCCCGCGCTTGGCGCCGGGCAGCAAATCCTGCGCGATCTTGGCCTGCCGTTTGATGTCGTCGATCAGATGGGGATGAGTTACGCGATGGCCTACCCGTTTGGTATCTGCGGCATTTTGCTGACCATGTGGCTGGTGCGGCTGTTCTTTCGCATTAATGTGGAAAAAGAGGCGCAGCAGTTTGATGAGAGCAGCGGCAACGGGCACGCTCATCTGCATACCATTAACGTGCGGGTGGAGAACCCGAACCTGAATAATATGGCGATTCAGGATGTGCCAATGCTCAACAGCGACAAAATTATCTGCTCGCGGTTGAAGCGCGATGAGCTATTGATGGTGCCGGCGCCGGGTACGCTTATCCAGCATGGCGATCTGCTGCACCTGGTCGGGCGGCCGGAAGATTTACACAATGCGCAGCTGGTGATTGGTAAAGAGGTGGCGACCTCGCTCTCAACGCGCGGAACCGATCTCAAAGTGGAACGCGTGGTGGTCACTAACGAGAAGGTCTTAGGGAAGAAAATCCGCGATCTGCACTTTAAACAACGCTATGACGTCGTGATCTCGCGGCTTAATCGCGCCGGGGTGGAGCTGGTGGCCAGCAGCCATGCCAGCCTGCAGTTTGGCGACATTCTTAACTTAGTTGGGCGTCCACAGGCCATTGACGCGGTGGCCAATGAACTCGGCAACGCACAGCAAAAGCTGCAGCAGGTACAAATGCTACCGGTGTTTATCGGTATTGGTCTCGGGGTGCTGCTGGGGTCTATTCCGCTGTTTATTCCCGGTTTTCCGGCGGCGTTGAAACTGGGGCTGGCCGGCGGGCCGCTGATTATGGCGCTGATCCTCGGGCGTATCGGCAGCATCGGCAAGCTGTACTGGTTTATGCCGCCGAGCGCTAACCTGGCGCTGCGCGAACTCGGTATCGTGCTGTTTCTGGCGGTGGTGGGGCTGAAGTCCGGCGGCGATTTTGTCGACACCCTGCTCCACGGCGAGGGGCTCAGCTGGATAGCCTACGGTATTTTCATCACCGCTATCCCGCTGCTGACGGTGGGCATACTGGCGCGGATGCTGGCGAAGATGAACTATCTGACCCTCTGCGGCATGCTGGCCGGCTCAATGACCGACCCGCCGGCGCTGGCCTTCGCCAACAACCTGCACGCCACCAGCGGCGCGGCGGCGCTCTCCTACGCCACGGTTTATCCGCTGGTGATGTTCCTGCGGATAATCACCCCTCAGCTACTGGCCGTGCTGTTCTGGGGGCTGAGTTAGCGGGCTCTGTGCCTGGACCCGGCGCAGGTGGTAATCCACCTGATACTCGCTGGCGTTGCGGAACATCACGGAATAGTTAAGAAACTCGCCGCTATCGCTGTAGGAAAGCGAGGTAATGCGCAGCAGCGGCGTCTGCTCCGGCACGTTCATTGAGCGTGCCAGCTGTTTATCCGCCAGTACCGGGGTGAGGGTTTCATAGTTGCCGCTGATGGTAATACCGCACTCTTTCTCGATATAGTCGAACTTCGACCCCTCCAGATGACCCAACGACAGATGGCGGAACAGTTTAACCGGCATATAACTGTCCTCCAGCATTAGCGGTTTACCATCGACGTAGCGCACCCGGCGTGAGAAATAGATCCGTTCATCAATTTTAATTCGCAGCTGACTGGCGATAGCCGGCGGCGCGGGCATCACTTCGAATACCAACACCTGACTTACCACTTCTTTACCCTGCTGGCGCAGAACTTCCGCCAGCCCGGTCAGGTTGCTGGTCTCATGGTGTACATCTTTGCGTGCGACATAGGTACCGGAGCCGTGGCGGCGCACCACTAATCCACTTTCCACCAGCAGGTTAATGGCTTTGCGGATGGTCATGCGCGCCACGCTGAACTCCTGCGCCAGTTTTTTCTCGCCCGGTAGCGGGCTACCAATGTTGAAATCGGAAGAGTTGAGCCGTAAACGCAGTTTGTCAGCAATAGATTTGTAGATCACCAGTAGACCTCTATTCGTCATTGATGAATCAGCGATGGCCAGCTGACGTGAATTATAAAATTATAAAAAACAATAAATTAAAAACTATAGATGACGTTGATTTCGTCACCTCCATTCATCGTGTCTATGTTTTACGCAAAAAGTAGACAACATTGACCGAATTAAAACCATGAATGCGATCACGAATCGCAGCGGCGCAGCATGTTGCCGACGGGGCGAATTCCTATGCTCGAAGCAGGCCGGTAAAGAACAAAAAAAGGCCACTTACCCTACGAGTTGTTACATGAGGATTTTCAAATGCTCAGTCAAATACAACGCTTTGGCGGCGCCATGTTTACCCCGGTTTTGCTGTTCCCATTCGCCGGGATTGTGGTGGGTATCGCTATTATGCTGCGTAATCCGATGTTTGTCGGCGAAGCGCTCACCGCACCCGATAGCCTGTTCGCGCAAATTGTTCACATCATTGAAGAGGGCGGCTGGACCGTCTTTCGTAATATGCCGCTGATTTTCGCCGTCGGCCTGCCGATTGGCCTGGCGAAGCAGGCCCAGGGCCGGGCCTGCCTGGCGGTACTGGTCAGTTTTCTTACCTGGAACTACTTCATCAACGCCATGGGGATGACCTGGGGCCACTTCTTCGGCGTTGATTTTACCCTGGATCCCACGGCGGGAAGCGGCCTGACGATGATTGCCGGGATTAAAACCCTGGATACCAGCATTATCGGGGCCATCGTTATCTCCGGCATCGTCACCGCGCTGCACAATCGTTACTTCGATAAACCGCTGCCGGTGTTCCTGGGTATTTTTCAGGGATCGTCGTTCGTGGTGATAGTTGCTTTTCTCGCGATGATCCCTTGTGCCTGGCTAACGCTGCTCGGCTGGCCGAAGGTACAGATGGGGATTGAGTCGCTGCAGGCTTTCCTGCGCTCAGCCGGCGCGCTCGGGGTGTGGGTTTACATCTTTCTTGAGCGCATTTTGATCCCGACCGGCCTGCATCACTTTGTCTATGGGCCATTTATCTTTGGTCCGGCGGTAGTGGAAGGCGGCATCCAGGTCTACTGGGCGCAGCATCTGCAGGAATTTAGCCAGAGCGTTGAACCGTTGAAAACGCTGTTCCCTGAGGGCGGTTTTGCGCTGCATGGCAATTCGAAAGTCTTTGGTTCGGTGGGTATTGCGCTGGCGCTTTACTTCACCGCCGCGCCGCAAAACCGGGTGAAGGTCGCCGGTTTGCTGATCCCCGCCACCCTGACAGCGGTGCTGGTGGGCATTACCGAGCCACTCGAGTTTACCTTCTTGTTTATCTCACCGCTGCTATTTGCCGTGCATGCGCTGCTGGCGGCCACCATGGCGACGGTGATGTATATCTGCGGCGTCGTGGGGAACTTCGGCGGCGGCCTGCTCGATCAGTTCCTGCCGCAAAACTGGATCCCGATGTTCCATCACCACGCGTCGATGATGTTTATCCAGATAGGCATCGGCGTCTGCTTTACTGGCATCTACTTCGTCATCTTCCGCACCCTGATTCTGCGCCTGAACCTGAAAACGCCGGGTCGCGAAGACAGCGAAATCAAGCTTTACAGCAAAGCGGATTATCAGGAGGCGCGCGGTAAAACCAGCGTGGCGGCAGCTGCGGAAAACAAGCTGGGTCAGGCCGCCGGCTTCCTGCAGGCGCTGGGCGGGGCCGGCAATATTGAAAGCATCAATAACTGCGCCACCCGACTGCGTATTGCGCTGGTGGATATGGCGAAAACGCAAAGCGACGAGGTGTTTAAAGCACTCGGCGCTCACGGCGTGGTCCGCCGCGGCAACGGCATTCAGGTCATTGTTGGTCTGCATGTCCCGCAGGTTCGCGACCAGCTGGAAACCTTAATGAAAGATTCTTTATCGACCGAACACACCACCATGACGGAGGCAGTATCATGAAAAAATTCTCAGTTGTTATCGCAGGCGGCGGCAGTACCTTTACCCCTGGCATCGTTTTAATGCTGTTGGCAAACCGCGATCGTTTCCCGCTGCGGGCGCTAAAATTTTATGACAACGACGGCGCGCGTCAGGAGACTATCGCCGAAGCCTGTAAAATTATCCTCAAAGAACAGGCGCCAGAGATTGAGTTCAGCTACACCACCGACCCGCAGGCCGCCTTTAGCGATGTCGACTTCGTGATGGCGCACATCCGCGTCGGCAAATACCCGATGCGCGAGCAAGATGAAAAAATACCGCTGCGCCACGGCGTGTTGGGTCAGGAAACCTGCGGACCGGGCGGGATTGCCTATGGTATGCGCTCTATCGGCGGCGTGCTGGAGTTGGTGGATTACATGGAAAAATATTCGCCAAACGCCTGGATGCTTAACTACTCCAACCCGGCAGCGATAGTGGCTGAAGCTACCCGCCGCCTGCGACCTAATGCAAAAATTCTCAATATTTGCGATATGCCGATCGGCATTGAAGGGCGGATGGCGCAAATCGTCGGGCTGAAAGACCGCAAACAGATGCGCGTGCGTTACTACGGCCTTAATCACTTCGGCTGGTGGACCTCAATTGAAGATCTCGACGGCAACGATTTGATGCCGAAACTGCGCGATTATGTGGCGAAATACGGCTATGTACCGCCATCGAACGACCCGCACACCGAAGCCAGCTGGAACGATACGTTTGCCAAAGCGAAAGATGTACAGGCGCTGGATCCGCAAACGATGCCAAACACTTACCTGAAATATTATCTGTTCCCGGATTACGTGGTCGCGCACTCCAACCCGGAGCGTACCCGCGCGAATGAGGTAATGGATCATCGGGAGAAAAACGTCTTTAGCGCCTGCCGGGCGATTATTGCCGCCGGTAAATCTTCCGCGGGCGATCTGGAGATCGATGAACACGCGTCGTATATCGTCGATTTAGCGACGGCTATCGCCTTTAACACTCAGGAACGAATGTTGTTGATTGTGCCGAACAATGGCGCAATCCATAACTTTGATGCCGACGCGATGGTAGAGATCCCTTGTCTGGTCGGTCATAACGGACCGGAGCCGTTGACGGTGGGCGATATTCCGCATTTCCAGAAAGGGATGATGAGCCAGCAGGTGGCGGTGGAAAAACTGGTGGTGGATGCGTGGGAGCAGCGTTCATATCACAAGCTGTGGCAGGCGATTACGCTATCGAAAACCGTACCGAGCGCCTCGGTGGCGAAAGCGATCCTCGATGACCTGATTGCCGCCAATAAAGCATACTGGCCTGAGCTGCATTAACCCTCGTTTTACCGGCATCCATCGGGTGCCGGTTCTTCTCTCCTGTTCGTGATTTAGGCTATGCTGTGGCCTGTTTGCCTGACGAACAAGGACTGCTGATGAAAATTTCCCGCATTGGCGAAGCGCCGGATTACCGCTTTTCGCTGGCCAATGAACGCACCTTTCTCGCGTGGATCCGTACGGCGCTCGGCTTTCTCGCCGCGGGCGTCGGGCTCGATCAGCTGGCGCCGGATTTTGCCACTCCGCTTATTCGCGAAGTGCTGGCGCTGCTGCTGTGCCTGTTTGCCGGCGGGCTGGCGGTGTATGGCTATCTGCGCTGGTTGAGTAACGAAAAGGCGATGCGCCTGAAGCAGGATCTTCCCTATACCCGTACGCTGCTGGTGATTAGCGTCCTGCTGCTGGCGGTCGTGGCGGCGGTGATGCTGCTGGTGCTGTATGGCGGATAAACGCCGGGCGCGGCGGGAGAGTGATCCTGGTTTGCAGCCGGAGCGCACCTCGCTGGCGTGGTTCCGTACTCTGCTTGGCTACGGGGCGCTGATGGCGCTGGCGATTAAGCATAACTGGCATAGCGCCGGGCTGGCGTTCTGGATATCGATTGGCGTACTGGCTGTGGTGGCGATCGTTCTCTGGCGCTACACCTGCAGCCGCCATTTAATGGATGTCGGCGAGAGCGATTTTTTGCAGCCGGGAGCAGTTCGTGACAAATTTTTGATCTCCCTCGCAGTGCTTTCGCTGTCATTATTGTTTGCTGTAACGCATCTACGGCAGATTATTTTATTTCTTAAGGATGTGACATGACAGGATGTCGGACAGAATGCCACTCCCTCGCTCACAACGAACCGGCAGTACAGGAGGTGAAAGTTTATCGCCACCATTGCCAGCAACCGCAGCAGCTATATCGGGAGCTACGCGCGCAGGGCGTGCGCGCCGTTCGTTTTATTCCGCAGCTCAGAGCGGAAGATGCCAATGCATGGGGAAATTTCCTTTGCGCCATTTTCCATATCTGGGCGCGGGAAGATATTGGCCGCATAACGATTACGTTATTTGAGGAAACCCTGCGTATCTGGTGCGGCGAACCGCTGCGCGAACAACGGCAGGTGGCCGCCAATAGCGCCTGTTTTGTCTGTGCGTGGCGGCGATTATGCGCAGGCGACGACGATCCGCTCTGTGAAGGCTACCGCCAGTTCTATGTCGCCAGCGCGCCCTGTATGCGGGTCATGCGCGATCTGCGTAAACAGCAGCGGTCACCGGGCGAACTGATGCCGCTGCTGCGGGCGATTTAACGCCCCTTCGCCAGATACTGCGCCATCTCTTCTTCCGGCACCATGCCGCCGCCGGTCGCCCATACCAGGTGGGTGGAGTGGCGTAGCTGTTCGTCGCTCAGTCCTTGTAGCTGATGGTACGCTTTACTGGCGCAGACGCGCTGCGGCCCGGCCATACCGGCCAGCGCGGACGGCTCAAGGCGAATGTTTTCCGACGTTGCCAGCCAGCCCAGCATGTCGTACATCGTTTGATCGTTGAGGGTATACAGGCCGTCGAGCAGGCGCTCCATCGCCCGGCCAACGAAGCCGGAAGCGCGGCCGACCGCCAGACCATCGGCGGCGGTCAGGTTATCTATCCCCAAATCCTGCACCGCAATCTGGTCATGGAGCCCGGTGTAAATGCCGAGCAGCATGCATGGGGAATGGGTCGGTTCGGCGAACAGACAGTGAACGTGGTCGCCAAACGCCAGTTTCAGGCCGAATGCGACGCCGCCGGGGCCGCCGCCAACGCCGCATGGCAGATAGACAAACAGTGGGTGCTCGGCATCGACCACGCGTCCTGCCTGGGCAAACTGCGCTTTCAGGCGTTCGCCGGCCACGGCATAGCCGAGGAACAGCGTGCGCGAGTTTTCATCGTCGATGAAAAAGCAGTTTGGGTCGGATTCCGCCGCCTTGCGCCCCTGTTCGACCGCCACGCCGTAATCTTCTTCATACTCAACGACCGTTACGCCGTGGCTGCGCAGTTTGGCCTTTTTCCATGCGCGGGCATCCGCCGACATATGCACCGTCACCTTAAAACCAATGCGCGCGCTCATGATGCCGATCGACATACCGAGGTTGCCGGTAGAACCGACGGCGATGCTGTACTGGCTGAAGAACTGTTTGAATTCCGGCGTCAGTAATTTGCGATAATCATCCGCGATGGTGAGCAGCCCGGCTTCCAGCGCCAGCTTTTCCGCATGGGTCAGCACTTCATAAATGCCGCCGCGCGCCTTAATGGAACCCGAAATCGGCAGGTGGCTATCTTTTTTCAGTAACAGATCGCCATTAATCGGCTGATTGAATTGTTGCTCGAGGCGGCGTTTCATTGCTGGAATGGCAACCACTTCTGATTCGATAATCCCGCCGGTGGCGGCCGTTTCCGGAAAGGCTTCCGCCAGATACGGCGCGAAGCGCTGAAGGCGTTCGTGAGCGTCTTTTACATCTTCGGCGGTCAGGCCGACATAGGGCAAACCTTGCGCCAGCGTCGTCGTCGCCGGGTTAAACCAGGTGGTTTCTTTCAGCGCGATCAGCTCCTGCACAAGCGGGAAGGTCGCGGTTAATTGGGTCAGGTCAGCGTTTTTCATATTACGTCTCGTTCGCTTAGATGATGAAAGAAAGCAGGAAGGTGGCAGCGAGTGCAAGTAAAGAAGCGATAAATGTCGCCGTCGTATAATACTTGAATGTTTCGCTGAGGCTTGCGCCACAGTATTGTTTCACCAGCCAGAACAGGGAATCCGTTACGATCGTGCAGCCAATCGCGCCGGAACCGATGGCAATAGCGATGATCTCCGGACTTACGCCGGGATACAGCGGCAGCATCGGGGCGACGATAGCGGTGGCGCCCATCATGGCCACGGTAGCGGAACCGACGGCGGCGTGAAGGATCAGCGCCACCAGCCAGGCCAGCAGAATCGGATGCATATGCAGATTCGAGAGGATCACCGCCAGGCTATCGGCCAGGCCGCTGGATTTCAAAATCGCGTTGAACGCGCCACCCGCGCCAATAATTAGCAGAATATTAGCAATCGATCCGAAGCCGTTTTCAGTATGGGTCAGCAGGACGCCCATCCCCATCTGGCGACGAATACCAAGAATGTAATAAGCGACAAAAACGGCAATAAACATCGCGGTGATCGGGTTGCCGATAAATTCCAGCAACATATACAGCGTGCCGCCTTTAGTCATATTCAATTCAGCGACGGTTTTCACCAGCATCAGCCCAATCGGCAGCAGCACGGTAAATAGCGTAGCGCCGAGCGAGGGCAGCGTCGATTCTTCGCGTACTTCAAGGTTAGAAAACTCGGTCGGCACCGGTTTAAACGGCAGGCGGTTGCCGAGCAGCTTGAGGAACAATGGGCCGCCAACCAGCGAGGCAATCAGGCCCACCAGCAGGCCATAGACGATGACCGTACCGATATCTGCGCCGAGTTTATTCGCCACGAACAGCGCGGCCGGATGCGGCGGCACCACGCAATGCACCGCCATCAGCGCGGTACACAGGGGGATGGCCAGCTTCAGCAGCGAGGTATTGGTTTTTTTGGCAATGGAGAACGCCAGCGGGATTAGCAGCACCACGCCGACTTCAACAAACAGCGTAATACCGCAGATCAGGCCAACCAGCACCATAATTACGTCTGCCGACAACCAGCGACAGCGCTGTAGCGCCAGGCCGATGCGTTCCGCCGCGCCGGAGACTTCCATCATCTTCCCGAGGATGGTACCGAGACCGATCACCGCTGCCAGGAAGCCAAGCGTACCGCCAATACCGCTCTCAATGGCGTTGACCATATCCAGCGGCCCCATGCCCATCATCGCGCCGACGAAAAAGCTCGCCAGCAGGAGCGCCAGAAACGGATGAAACTTCAGTTTGACGATCGTTAAAACGATTAACACGATACTGATAAATAGCGTGCATACCACCCAGATTTGAGATTCCATACCCCACCTCGCCGTAAATAACGTGTGGTTATTGAACAGAAAAGCGACATAGGCTGACAAACGATATAAATCGCCTTTCAGGTGAGACAGATTGATGCAAAAGCGTGATTTGGTTCTTAAATAGACCGTTAAATGTGTATTGGGTCACTTTTATTCATCTTTCAGGCGCGATCCGGCTGCGTTTTTTTTACACTTACCGGCAAAGAAAAGGCGGGGAATCGTGATGGATGTGATGAAAGAGATGGGTAATCGGCTGCTGAACGGCTGGCAGTTGTCAAAGCTGTATACCTTTGAAGTCGCGGCTCGCCATGAGTCCTTTGCACTGGCGGCGGAAGAGCTGTCACTGACGCCGAGCGCCGTTAGCCATCGCATCAACCAGCTGGAAGAAGAGCTGGGTATTCAGCTATTTATACGTTCGCACCGCAAGGTGGAGCTGACGCGCGAGGGGCGGCGGGTATTCTGGGCGTTGAAATCCTCGCTGGATAGCCTTAACCAGGAGATTCTGGATATTAAAAATCAGGAGCTCTCCGGCACGCTGACGGTGTACTCGCGCCCGTCGATCGCGCAGTGCTGGCTGGTACCGGCGCTGGGGGATTTCACTCGCCGCTATCCGTCCATTTCGCTGACTGTGCTCACCGGCAACGATAACGTCAATCTACAGCGGGCGGGTATCGATCTGGCAATCTATTTTGATGATGCGCCGTCATCACAGCTAAGCCATCATTTTCTGATGGATGAAGCGATCGTGCCGGTATGTACGCCGAATTACGCGCAACAGCAGCAGTTAACCCACAATCCAGGCAATCTGCGCTATTGCACATTGCTCCATGACCGCCAGGCATGGAGCAATGATTCCGGTACCGATGAGTGGTTCAGTTGGGCGCAGCAATTTGCGATTGAATTGCCGCAATCGTCGGGTATCGGCTTCGATCGTTCTGATTTAGCGGTGATTGCGGCGATGAATCACGTCGGGGTAGCGATGGGGCGTAAACGGCTGGTGCAGAAGCGGTTAGAAAGCGGGGAGCTTATCGCGCCGTTCGGCGACATGACGCTGAAGTGTCACCAGCACTACTATGTGACGACCCTGCCGGGCCGTCAGTGGCCGAAAATCGACGCCTTTATCGAATGGTTGCACAGCCTGACATAAGGCAAAAGCAGCCGCCGGGGGTGTAGCCCGGATAAGGCGTAAGCCGCTATCCGGGGAGCGCCAGCGGCGCTTAGACAGGCTGCTGGTGGCTGGTAAAGCGCGAGGCCAGCGGCAGCCAGCACAGCAGAATCAACAGGCCCATTAACATCATCAGCAGGCCGAGGCTGCTTTGCCCGGTTTGCGGCATCATTGCCGACAGCCAGGCCAGCACGCCGGAGCCGATATTTTGCAGGCCGCCAACCAGCGCGCCAGCGGTACCGGCGAGGAACGGGAATGGTTCCATCGCGCCGCTGGTAGCCAGCGGGAACAACATACCCGCGCCGAAGAAGAACAGCGCCGCAGGCACCAGCAGTGTCCAGACGGTCATAATGCCGAACAGCCCCGGTAACCACATCATAATTCCCGCCAGCAGGCAGCAGATAACCGACTGCCACATCAGCGTTGAGAAGCGTTTATTCGGACGGCCAGCGAACCACGCGCCGAAGAACGCCGCCGGGATCGGCAGAATAAACAGAATACTGACCGCCATACTGCTCAGGCCAAGGACCGCGCCCATCAGCACGCCGGAACAGGCTTCGAACACCGCAATCCCGGCCAGTCCGCCCACCAGCATCAACAGGTAACAGTTAAAGGCGCCGGTACCGAACAGCGTTTTGTAGCTGGCCAGTAGTTTCGTCCGCGGCGCGCCTTGTGGGCGCGTTTCCGGCATCCATTTCGCCATACTAATCGTTACGCCAGCGCACAGTATGAGCAGGAAAGCGTAGCAGGCGCGCCAGTTCCACAGGGTATCAAGGATGCCGCCGAGCAGCGGCGCAATCAGCGGGCTGACCAGTATTCCCATATTCAACAGGCTATTAGCGTGACGCAGCTGCGCGCCTTCATACAGGTCTCGCGGCAGGGTGCGCGCCATCACGCCGCCGACGCCGGTGCCCATCCCCTGCATGGCGCTGGCGGCGATTAATACCGGCAGGCTATGGGTGGTGATGGCAACCAGCGTCGCCAGCATAAAAATAGACATCCCGACGAGGATCACCGGGCGGCGGCCCACGCGGTCAGAGAGCGGGCCGTAGAACAGCTGCGAAATGCCGTACGTCAGGAGGTAGGCCGCCATTACGCTTTGTACCGCCCCTTCACGGACGTTAAGCGATACCGCCATGTCGGCGATAGCCGGAATATAAATGGTCTGCGCCATCTGGCCAACGGCCACCAGCAGTACCAGCATCAACAACAAATTGAAGTTCTTATGCCGTTTCATGTCGATGAATACTTCGTGAGCAATGAGAAATGAAGAATATGTGACTGGCACACCCCTTAAACGATGGAGGAATCTACCACAATAAAATGACAGAACAACTACATAGCACCGATTGTTGGGGAAAATTCAGGCAGGTTTTGTAAACAGGATCGGCAACTAATGTTGCCATTTTAATCTATGAGAGGCGCAGCAGGATTGCTCCGGCGGCAATACCGCAGGCGGCAACGATGCGCAGCGCTACCACCTGTTCTTTCAGGACGATAAACGCGATCAGTGCGCCGAACAGAATGGAGGTTTCACGCAGCGCGGCGACCACCGCCAGCGGCGCCTGAGTCATCGCCCATAGCGCCAGGCCGTAGGATCCCATGGTGCCGACGCCGCCGAGGATGCCTTTTTTCCAGTGCTGGCGTAAATAACGGCTGGCTTCGCGCCGCCGCGCCACCATCGCCCAGCACAGCAGGCAGCAACCGTTCATAAAAAAGGTCCACAGGGTATAGCCGAGCGCCGATCCCGCCAACCGTACCCCGGTGCCGTCCACCAGCGTATAACCCGCTATAAAACAGGCGTTGATCAGCGCCAGCATGATGCCTTTGCGGGAACTGACGCGGCCGTTAAAGGCCATCGCCAGAATCGCCAGACAGATGACGCCAATACCCAACCAGGCTAGCGGCGATAAGCGATCGCCGAGAAATATCACGCTGATAGCCGCGACCAGCAACGGCGCGGTGCCGCGCATTAGCGGATAGGTCTGGCTCATATCCGACACCTGATAGGTCTTCGCCACCAGTACCGTATACACCACCTGCAACGCACATGACGCCACCAGATAGGGGGCGCTGGCCAGCGTCGGCTGCGGCGCGAAGGGGAGCATCACCAGGGCAATCAGCGAGGCCGATCCGCTGACGCTTATCGCCGCGTACATTTTATCGCCGCTGGCTTTGACGATAGCGTTCCAGCTGGCGTGGAGCAGTGCGGCGAAAAGCAAAATGCAGAAAACGGTGATGGTCATCGCAGGCAGATTCAGCAGTTAAGGTCAGCGGACTGTAACACGCGCCCGCTGCGCCAGCCAGCCGCGCTTACAGCGAGCAGAACAGGCGATGCGTGACCCGCGGCTCATCGTATACCGGGCGGAAACCAAAGCGTTCATAAAAGGGCCAGGCCTGCGCCGGGGCATGGGTGTTAAGGAAATCGAACCAGGCGCCGGAATGGGTGATGACCGAGACCAGCAGCTGCTGGCCAATTCCCTGGCGGCGATGGCTATCGCGAATATAGAGAT
Source organism: Klebsiella sp. CN_Kp104 (assembly GCF_040064515.1). Classification (NCBI taxonomy): domain Bacteria; kingdom Pseudomonadati; phylum Pseudomonadota; class Gammaproteobacteria; order Enterobacterales; family Enterobacteriaceae; genus Klebsiella; species Klebsiella sp. CN_Kp104. The sequence goes on from NZ_JBEAII010000007.1 coordinate 82,671, forward strand.
GGCGAATGCGCCCGGCCCGCGGCTGCTGGCTGAAGGGGTCGACGTTCAGACCGCAGACCCCAACTAACTGGCCACGGACGAACGCGCCCAGCAGCTTTTCACCAGGGGCGTTAAAGCGGTTTTTGCCGCTTTGCCAGTTTTCCGCCAGACGGCGCAGCATATTGAAGTGCTGTTCAAGGCTTTCGGAGCGCAGCGCAACGAACCCCGGATCCTCCGGCGTTGTTGCGGCGATTAATAGCGGTGGCATGGTTCCTCCATCAAGTCTTCCCGGAACGCCCGAAGGACGCCTGTAGGGGGGCGGTTTCCCGCCCCCCTCAGGTGCGACTTGAACCTGAATCAGCGGAACTGCTTCAGGACTGCATCAAGTAGTTGCAACACAGCAACCATGAGTTTCAGGATTAAAATAATAATATCCATTCCGCCCATACGCGCGTCTCCTGTGGTTAAGGAGCACAATAAGCTGACGTACCTTTCCGCTGCCTGTTGCCAGCTTATCCCTGTTCTCACAGGGGTTGCGTAGTGATGGCCGTACGGGCCGGACACGACGCATTGTTGACGTAACACAGTGTGCTCTCTCGGGGTTAAGGCACTGACGGCACCACCCGTTTCAGCCAGGACTTCGTTGCGCCGGTCAAACTTGCGGCCCCCGAATGGCACAAAGTGAACACATCCAGTATAGATAAATACTGTATGTATGAACAGTGTTTTTTGGACAAATTCGCACCCGTCGTCCATACTCTATGACAGAGAAATTTCGACCTTAAATTGCGCGAATTGCAGCGATCGCGTATACTTTTGTCGTTGACGTAATACAGTGTGCTTGCGGCTACCATCCGTGAAAATGCTGATAAAAACCTCGCTCCGGCGGGGTTTTTTGTTTTCTGCCGCTGATGTCGCGAATTGTGATCTTTCGCGCAAATTCTCGTGGATGAAAATAAATCCATTGTGAAAACGCAAAACCTGTGTTTGTATAAATTCAGCTTATTTTTCGACACAACAGGTCCCTAATGAACGCTGCCATGATGACTTCGACCCTACTAAAAACCGCGCCTGCCGCGGTGGTCGTCGTGTCTGTGGTGGTCGTCGTCGGCAATGCGCCGTAGGGTCCGGAACAACACGAATTCCAAACCCCGCCGGCGCAAACCGAGCGGGGTTTTTTGTTGGCGAGCCCCCCGGTAAAGTCGGCCCAGAATAAAAGGACTGGAGCATGGCAAGTTCGGGCACCACATCAAACACAATGCGCTTTACCGGCGCGCAGCTGGTTGTTCATTTACTGGAACGCCAGGGTATCACTATGGTCAGCGGCATTCCGGGCGGCTCCATCCTGCCTATCTATGATGCCTTGAGCCAAAGCACGCAGATCCGCCACATCCTGGCACGCCACGAGCAGGGGGCGGGTTTTATCGCTCAGGGGATGGCGCGTACCGAAGGTAAACCCGCAGTCTGCATGGCCTGTAGCGGCCCTGGCGCCACCAACCTGATTACCGCCATCGCCGATGCCCGCCTCGATTCTATTCCGCTGGTCTGCATCACCGGGCAGGTTCCGGCCTCAATGATCGGCACCGACGCCTTCCAGGAAGTCGATACCTACGGCATCTCTATCCCCATCACCAAGCATAACTACCTGGTGCGCGATATCGCCGAGCTGCCGCAGGTGATGAGCGACGCCTTCCGTATTGCCCAGTCCGGGCGACCGGGCCCGGTGTGGATAGATATTCCTAAGGATGTGCAGTCGGCGACGATTGAACTGGAAACGCTGCCTGAGCCTGGCGAGCGCGCCCCGGCACCGGCATTCGCGCCTGAAAGCGTGCGTGAAGCGGCGGCAATGATCAACGCGGCGAAACGCCCGGTACTGTATCTGGGCGGCGGCGTGATTAACGCGCCGCAGCCGATTCGGGACCTGGCGGAAAAAGCCAACCTGCCGACCACCATGACCTTAATGGCGCTGGGTATGTTGCCGAAGGCGCATCCTTTGTCGCTGGGGATGCTGGGGATGCACGGCGCGCGCAGCACTAACTTTATTCTGCAAGAAGCTGATTTACTGATTGTTTTAGGCGCGCGTTTTGATGACCGGGCGATTGGCAAGACCGAGCAGTTCTGCCCGAACGCGAAGATTATTCACGTCGATATCGACCGCTCTGAGCTTGGCAAAATTAAGCAACCGCACGTAGCGATTCAGGGCGATGTGGCGGAGGTCTTAGCCCAGCTTATTCCGCAGATTGAGGCGCAGCCGCGTGATGAGTGGCGCCAGCTGGTGGCTGATTTACAAAGAGAATTCCCCTGCGCCATCCCGCAGGAAAGCGATCCGCTCTCCCATTACGGCCTGATTAACGCCGTGGCCGCCTGCGTTGATGATGAGGCGATCATCACCACCGATGTGGGTCAGCATCAGATGTGGACGGCGCAGGCCTATCCGCTCAACCGTCCGCGCCAGTGGCTGACTTCCGGCGGTCTCGGCACCATGGGCTTCGGCCTGCCGGCGGCCATCGGCGCGGCGCTGGCCAATCCACAGCGGAAGGTTATTTGTTTCTCCGGTGACGGCAGCCTGATGATGAATATTCAGGAGATGGCCACCGCCGCCGAAAATCAGCTGGATGTAAAAATTATCCTGATGAACAACGAAGCGCTGGGGCTGGTGCATCAGCAGCAGAGCCTGTTCTATCAGCAGGGCGTCTTCGCCGCGACCTATCCGGGGATGATTAACTTTATGCAGATAGCCGCCGGTTTTGGTCTGCAAACCTGTGATTTAAATAACGAAGCCGATCCGCAGGCGGCGCTGCAGGCGATTATCGACCGCCCTGGTCCGGCGTTGATCCACGTGCGTATCGACGCGCAGCAAAAAGTGTATCCGATGGTACCGCCGGGTGCGGCCAATACTGAGATGGTGGGGGAATAAGCCATGCAAAAGCAACACGATAACGTCATTCTGGAACTCACCGTCCGCAACCACCCAGGTGTGATGACCCACGTCTGCGGGCTATTTGCCCGCCGCGCGTTTAACGTTGAAGGTATTCTCTGCTTGCCGATTCAGGGCAGCGAGCACAGCCGCATATGGCTGCTGGTAAATGATGACCAGCGGCTGGGGCAGATGATTAGCCAGATTGAAAAGCTGGAAGATGTCACCAATGTGGCGCGTAACCAGTCCGATCCCACCATGTTTAACAAAATTGCGGTGTTCTTCGAATAGCGCTCAAGGCTTGAACAGCTACGCGCTTACCGCTAAGGTAAGCGCCTTTGCCGGATGGCGTTGCGCTTATCCGGCCTACAGGGAGTGAATCCGTAGGCCGGATAAGGCGTTTACGCCGCCATCCGGCGCTTTCAGGCACCAGGAAACACCATGACTACCATCGCCCTTATTGACGATCATTTGATTGTCCGCTCCGGTTTTGCTCAGCTACTGGGGCTGGAAGCTGATTTTCAGGTTGTCGCTGAATTCGGCTGTGGACGCGAGGCGCTGGCGGGGCTACCGGGGCGCGGTGTACAGGTTTGTATCTGCGATATCTCAATGCCGGATATTTCCGGGCTGGAGCTGTTAAGCCAGTTGCCGAAGGGGATGGCGACCATCATGCTGTCGGTGCACGATAGCCCGGCGCTGATCGAGCAGGCGCTGAACGCCGGCGCGCGCGGCTTCCTGTCGAAACGCTGCAGTCCCGATGAACTGATCGCCGCGGTCCGCACGGTGGCGGCGGGCGGTTGCTATCTCACGCCGGATATCGCCATGAAGCTGGCCGCCGGGCGCCAGGATCCGCTCACCAAACGCGAACGCCAGGTGGCGGAAAAGCTGGCGCAGGGTATGGCGGTGAAAGAGATCGCCGCTGAGCTCGGTCTGTCGCCGAAAACCGTTCACGTACATCGCGCCAACCTGCTGGAAAAACTGGGCGTCAGTAACGACGTTGAGCTGGCGCGCCGCATGTTCGATAGCTGGCAATGAACACCGTCGTTTCACGATTGCTGTCGGTGATCGGCTGCGCCTTTATCTTCTCAGCCGCCTGGTTCTGCCTGTGGAGTATCAGTCTGCATCTGGTGGAACGCGCGGATTTAGCGGTGCTGCTGTTTCCCTTTGGCCTGCGTTTAGGGCTGATGCTGCAATGCCCGCGTGGCTACTGGCCGGTGCTGCTGGGAGCCGAGTGGCTGCTTATCTTCTGGCTGGCGCAGGAAGTGGCGCTGGCGCATCCGATAATATTGATGACCGGAAGTCTGCTGACCCTGCTGCCGGTGGCATTGATTTCACGCTATCGCCAGCAGCGAGACTGGCTGACATTGTTGCGCCAGGGCGGGGCGCTGATCGCCGCCTCGCTGCTGCAATCGCTGCCGTGGCTGGCGCAAGAAGGCAGTGAGGGACTGACCGCGCTGTTGTTGACGTTGACCGGCGGCCTGACGCTGGCGCCGACCTGCCTGGTTATCTGGCATTATCTGACCAGTACCGTCTGGCGGCCGTTGGGGCCGTCGCTGGTGTCGCAGCCGGTTAACTGGCGTGGCCGGCATCTGATCTGGTACCTGCTGCTCTTTACCGTCAGCCTGTGGCTACAGCTCGGGTTGCCCGCCGAACTCTCCCGCTTTACCCCTTTTTGTCTGGCGCTGCCGATTATCGCTCTCGCCTGGCACTACGGCTGGCAGGGGGCGCTGATCGCCACCCTGATGAACGCCATTGCGCTGATTGCCAGCCAGACCTGGCACGATCACCCGGTTGATTTATTGCTTTCACTGCTGGCCCAGAGCCTGACCGGGCTGCTGCTGGGAGCAGGGATCCAGCGATTGCGCGAGCTTAACCTGTCGCTACAGAACGAGCTGGCGCGTAATCGGCGGCTGGCGGAACGCCTGCTGGAAACGGAAGAGAGCGTGCGGCGTGACGTGGCGCGCGAGCTCCACGATGATATTGGCCAGACTATCACGGCAATTCGCACCCAGGCGGGGATCGTGCAGCGTCTGGCACCAAACAACGCCAGCGTACGGCAAAGCGGCCAGTTGATAGAACAGCTGTCGCTGGGGGTTTACGACTCTGTGCGAAGACTGCTTGGTCGTCTGCGTCCGCGCCAGCTTGACGATCTGCCGCTTGAACAGGCAGTACGTTCGTTGATGCGTGAAATGGAACTGGAAGACCGCGGTATCGTCAGTCATCTCGAATGGCGGATTAACGAGGCGGGGCTAAGCGAAAACCAGCGCGTGACGCTGTTTCGCGTTTGCCAGGAGGGACTGAATAATATCGTCAAGCACGCCAGCGCCAGCGCCGTCACCCTCCAGGGCTGGCAGCAGGATGGGCGATTGATGCTGGTGCTGGAAGATGACGGCTGCGGCCTGCCGCCGGGGTCGAATCTGCAGGGGTTCGGCCTGACCGGCATGCGTGAGCGCGTGACCGCGCTGGGCGGTACGTTAACTATCTCCTGTACACACGGTACCCGCGTGTGCGTCAATTTACCGCTGCGTTACGCCTGAAAGGAGCGCCGATGTTTGCCTTTTTAAAAGCGCCGCCGGACGCCGCGCCAATTAGCGATAAACGCGAGCTCGACGAGCGTTATCGTTACTGGCGTCGCCATATTCTGCTTACCATCTGGCTTGGTTACGCGCTGTTTTATTTCACCCGCAAAAGCTTTAATGCCGCGGTGCCTGAAATTCTTACCAGTAACGTGCTGACCCGCAGCGATATCGGCCTGCTGGCCACGCTGTTTTACATCACTTACGGGCTGTCGAAATTTTTCTCCGGTATCGTCAGCGACCGCTCCGACGCCCGCTATTTTATGGGGCTGGGGCTGATTGCCACCGGGGTGGTTAATATTCTGTTTGGTTTTTCTACTTCGCTATGGGCCTTCGCGCTGCTGTGGGCGCTGAATGCCTTCTTCCAGGGCTGGGGCTCCCCGGTGTGCGCCCGGCTGCTGACGGCCTGGTATTCGCGAACCGAGCGTGGCGGCTGGTGGGCGCTGTGGAATACCGCGCATAACGTCGGCGGCGCGCTGATCCCAATGGTCGTGGGGGCGGCGGCACTGCATTACGGCTGGCGAATGGGGATGACGATTGCCGGCTGTCTGGCGATCCTTGCCGGACTGTATCTGTGCTGGCGGCTGCGCGATCGCCCGCAGGCGGTGGGGTTACCCGCCGTGGGCGACTGGCGTCACGATGCGCTGGAAATCGCCCAGCAGCAGGAAGGCGCAGGGCTAACGCGCAAAGAGATCCTGACCCGCTACGTGCTGGCTAATCCCTATATCTGGCTGCTGTCGTTGTGCTATGTGCTGGTGTACGTGGTGCGGGCGGCGATTAACGACTGGGGCAATCTGTATATGTCGGAGACGCTTGGCGTCGATCTGGTGACCGCTAACTCGGCGGTGACCATGTTTGAGCTGGGCGGTTTTATCGGCGCGCTGGTGGCGGGGTGGGGCTCGGATAAGCTGTTTAACGGCAACCGTGGGCCGATGAATCTGATCTTCGCCGCCGGAATTTTGTTGTCGGTTGGCGGGCTGTGGCTGATGCCGTTTGCCAGCTACGTCATGCAGGCGGCCTGCTTCTTCACCACCGGGTTCTTCGTTTTTGGCCCGCAAATGCTAATTGGCATGGCGGCGGCGGAATGTTCGCATAAAGAAGCCGCCGGGGCGGCCACCGGGTTTGTCGGCCTGTTCGCTTATCTTGGCGCCTCGCTTTCCGGCTGGCCGCTGGCGCAGGTGATGGATATCTGGCACTGGACCGGATTCTTCGTGGTGATTGCGATTGCCGCCGGCATTTCCGCGCTGCTGCTGCTGCCGTTTTTAAACGCGCAGGCGCCGCGTACCGCCAGCGAAGCGTGATGTAGCTCACCCTTTGGCCGCGAACGGGGCAAAACTAAGAAATTTTCCCGGTTTTACCTGGAAGCCGTCTCAGGCCAGACGGCGCGCGGGTTTTTACAATGCCTGGTTATTACGCAGGCATAAAAAAATCAGCTCAGGAGATACCCATGCTGGCCTTTCTGAATCAGGTGCGCAAGCCGACCCTGGATCTGCCGCTCGATGTGCGGCGCAAAATGTGGTTCAAACCTTTCATGCAGTCCTATCTGGTGGTCTTCATCGGCTACCTGACCATGTACCTGATCCGCAAGAACTTTAACATCGCGCAGAACGACATGATCTCCACTTACGGGTTGAGCATGACGCAGCTGGGGATGATTGGCCTGGGCTTTTCCATTACCTACGGCGTGGGCAAGACGCTCGTCTCTTATTATGCCGACGGTAAAAACACCAAGCAGTTCCTGCCGTTTATGCTGATCCTCTCCGCCATCTGTATGCTGGGCTTTAGCGCCAGTATGGGGGCGGGTTCAACCAGCCTGTTCCTGATGATCGCCTTCTATGCGTTGAGCGGCTTCTTCCAGAGCACCGGCGGCTCGTGCAGCTATTCCACCATCACCAAGTGGACGCCTAGACGCAAACGCGGCACCTTCCTCGGCTTCTGGAATATCTCCCACAACCTCGGCGGCGCGGGCGCCGCGGGCGTGGCGCTGTTTGGCGCCAACTATCTGTTCGACGGCCACGTGATCGGCATGTTTATCTTCCCGTCGATTATTGCGCTGATCGTTGGCTTTATTGGCCTGCGCTACGGTAGCGACTCTCCGGAATCCTATGGCCTCGGCACGGCGGAAGAGCTGTTTGGCGAAGCGATCAGCGAAGAGGACAAAGAGACCGAAGAAAATGCGATGACCAAGTGGCAGATCTTTGTTGAGTACGTGCTGAAAAACAAAGTGATCTGGCTGCTGTGCTTCTCCAACATCTTCCTCTACGTGGTGCGTATCGGTATCGATCAGTGGTCCACCGTGTATGCCTTCCAGGAGCTGAAGCTGTCTAAAGAGGTGGCGATTCAGGGCTTTACCCTGTTTGAAGTCGGCGCGCTGGTTGGCACGCTACTGTGGGGCTGGTTGTCGGATCTGGCCAACGGCCGCCGCGCGCTGGTGGCCTGCGTCGCGCTGGCGCTGATTATCGCCACCCTCGGGGTTTACCAACATGCCAGCAACCAGTACGTCTATCTGGCCTCGTTGTTTGCGCTGGGCTTCCTGGTGTTTGGTCCGCAGCTGTTGATCGGCGTCGCCGCCGTCGGTTTCGTACCGAAAAAAGCGATCGGCGCCGCCGATGGAATCAAGGGCACCTTCGCCTATCTGATCGGTGATAGCTTCGCCAAGCTGGGTCTTGGGATGATCGCCGACGGCACGCCGGTCTTCGGCCTGACCGGCTGGGCCGGCACCTTTGCGGCGCTGGACGCCGCAGCCATCGGCTGTATCTGCCTGATGGCCATCGTGGCTATCTTCGAAGAGCGTAAAATTCGCCGCGAGAAAAAGAATCGAGTTTTGCAGACTGCCTGATTCACCAGGTATTTGGTAACCTTGCCCGGCCATTGCGCCGGGCTTTTTTATTTCTTGCGTAATATGCCAGGTCCGACAGTCGACAGCAGGCAAATTCCCATTATGATAGTGAGGCTGCGATTGGATGAGAGGATGCATGATCTGGATAGGACTGGCCACCCTGGTAGTGGTATTTGTTGTGGGATTTCGGGTGCTTACCTCTGATTCACGCCGCGCGATTCGTCGCCTGAGCGAACGCCTTGGCATTACGCCTGTTCCGTTGGAATCGATGATCGATCAACTGGGAAAAACCGCCGGTAATGAGTATTTGCGTTACCTGGAGCGGCCGAATGAAGCACATTTGCAGAACGCCGCGCAGGTGCTGCTCATCTGGCAGGTCGCGATTGTCGACGCCAGCGAAAAAAACCTGCATTACTGGTATCGCCTGATGCAAAAAGCGCGATTAGCGGCGCCGATTACCGACGCGCAGCTCCGCCTGGCGCAAGGTTTTCTGCGCGAGCTGGACCCGGATGTGAGCGATTTACATAACCTACAGCAGCGCTATAACGACCTGTTTCTCCCGGAAGACGGCGTGCACTGGCTGCACTGATCTCATTGTTATCCGGCCTGTGGTTAATCGCTTTTGTGTGCCGGATGGCGGCTGCGCCTTATCCGGCCTACGGTTTACGAACTCGTCCCTTGTAGGCCGGATAAGCGTAAGCGCCATCCGGCAGAATGACGAGGCCTGTATTCTCAAGCTACGCTTTTGTATTACGTTATGAAAAGAGAGAAGAGTTGCGAAAACGTTAAGTACGTCACATACAAAATGTTACACTGCGCAGCTTTCCGCCACTTTCTTCGCAGGTCACTCATGAGTCATTCAAATGAAACCAAATCCCATGCACGCGATCTCGCGCGGCCAAACTGGTCGGCGGTCTTCGCGGTTGCTTTCTGCGTCGCCTGCCTGATTACCGTCGAGTTTTTGCCGGTCAGCCTGTTAACGCCGATGGCGCTGGATTTAGGCATCTCCGAAGGGATGGCCGGGCAGTCGGTGACGACGACGGCATTCGTCGCGATGTTTTCCAGCCTGTTTATCACCACGGTGATAGGTAAAACCGATCGCCGCTACGTGGTTATCCTGTTTTCGCTGCTGCTGACCCTTTCTTGCCTGCTGGTATCGTTTGCCGATAGCTTCACCCTGCTACTGCTGGGGCGCGCCTGTCTGGGCCTGGCGCTCGGCGGTTTCTGGGCGATGTCGGCATCGCTGACCATGCGTCTGGTGCCGATGCGCGTGGTGCCGAAAGCGCTATCGATTATTTTCGGCGCGGTATCAATCGCGCTGGTGATCGCCGCCCCGTTGGGCAGTTTCCTTGGCGGGCTTATCGGCTGGCGCAACGTCTTTAACGGCGCGGCGGTGATGGGCGTGCTGTGTACGCTCTGGGTGCTGAAAGCGCTGCCGTCGCTTCCGGGTGAATCGGCGGCTCAGCAGCAAAATATGTTTGGTCTGCTGAAGCGTCCGGGGGTGATGGCCGGGATGTGCGCCATTTTCATGGCCTTTGCCGGACAGTTCGCCTTCTTTACCTATATTCGCCCGGTTTACATGACACTCGCCGGCTTTGACGTCGACGGCCTGACGCTGGTGCTGCTGAGCTTTGGTATCGCCAGCTTTATCGGCACCTCGCTCTCCTCGGTGGTGCTGAAGCGCTCGGTTAAAGCGGCGCTGGCGATTTCGCCGCTGGTGCTGACCGCCTGCGCGGCGGCGCTGGTACTGTGGGGAGAAAGCAAAATCGTCGCCTCGACGGTGGCGATTATCTGGGGCTTCGCGTTTGCGCTGATTCCGGTGGGATGGTCAACGTGGATCACCCGTTCTCTCTCCGATCAGGCGGAAAAAGCCGGGTCGATTCAGGTGGCGGTGATCCAGCTTGCCAACACCTGCGGCGCCGCGGTCGGCGGCGTTGCGCTCGACCACTTAGGGCTGCTGTCGCCGCTGGTGTTGTCAGGAATATTAATGCTGTTTACCGGCCTGCTGGTGACGACCAAAGTGAAGGTGAATTAACCCGCTTACGGCCGTTCGCCTTTTGCCAGCCGGGCGTTGATGTCGGCAATCACTTCCGGCAGATCCGCCAGGGTATCAACCACATAGTGAGCCCCGGCGGCATACAGTTTGCCTGCCGCCCGCTCGCGACGGGTGGCGATTTCCGCTTTCGACATCGCCTGGTACTCCTCCCAGGTAGCGCCGAATTCGTTACCGGACACCGCCAGGCCGACGCTCCACATCCCGGCATGTAACCCTTCGCTGATGCCCGGTGCGGCATCATCGACCTTCACGCAGTGGGCCACATCGTCTATGCCCAAGGTAATTACGTTCTGCAGCGCCATCCACGGGCCCGGACGACCGCCGACGGCAAGATCATCGGTGGCGACCCAGTGGTCCGGGGCGTAGCCCTGAGCGGCAGCGGCCGGTACCAGCTTTTCCATCACCGGGCGCGGATAACCCGAGCAGGATCCGATCTTCAGGCCCTCGGCGCGAAACGCGGCGATAGTGTCGACAACGCCGGCAATCGGTGCGGAAAAATCGACAACCTTAGCGATTTGCAGCGGCATAAACGCGGCGTAGATCGCATCGATATCGGCGACAGTCATCGCGCGGCCGAATTTGGCCTGCCAGCGGCTATCGACAGCAGGGAGTTTGCCCAGCGCCTCAATGTGCTGCCACTTGCCAAGCCCCATCGGCACGCGGGCCTCTTCAAGGGTGATCTCAATATCGAAGGCCTGGCGGAAGGCCTCGACGAAAATTTGCGTCGGGGCGAAAGAGCCGAAGTCTACGGTGGTGCCTGCCCAGTCAAGGATCAGTGCGCTAATACGGTTCATGGCGGTTCCTTATTGTTTCCAGTACATGGCGTTGTCGATAGCCGCCAGCAGGGCGGTGATATCGGCGTCGTAGACTTCGCCAATGTTGCCGATGCGGAAGCAATCGCTTTGCGATACTTTGCCCGGATAGATAACGAAGCCCTGATCTTTCAGCTTCTGGTAGAAGGTGTGAAAGCGATACTGCGGCGCATTCGGTGAATAAAAGGCGGTAATGATCGGCGAGTGCAGGCTATCGTCGAGCAGTGGCCGGAAGCCGAGCGCGCGCATCCCTGCCACCAGACGGCGTTGATTGTTGCGGTAGCGCTGATAGCGGGCGCTAACGCCGCCCTCCTGCGCCAGCTCTTTCAGCGCCTGGGCAAAGGCCAGCACGGTATGGGTCGGCGAGGTGAAGCGCCACTTACCGTGGTTATCTTCCATGCATCGCCACTGGGCGTACAGATCCAGTGATAGCGAGCGCGAACGGCCTTTGCAGACGGCCAGCTCCGCTTCGCGAGCAATCACGAAGGCAAAGCCCGGTACGCCCTGAATGCATTTGTTGGCGGAGCTTATCAGGTAATCAATATTCAGCGCGGCGATATCCAACGGAATGCCGCCAAAGCTGCTCATCGCATCGACGATATAGCGTTTATCGTACCGTTTTGCCAGTTCGGCTACCTCTTCGATCGGATTCAGCATGCCGGTGGTGGTTTCGCTATGTACCATCGCGATATGGGTGATCGCCGGGTCGTTCTGCAGGATCTGTTCGATCGCCGCCGCATCTGGACGGGAGACTTCGCCGCAGTCGTAAGGGTGGCAGGCGATGCCCATCAGTTGCGTCATCTCAATCATACGCGCGCCATAGGCGCCATTGCTGACGATCAGCACTTTGCCTTGTTCGCCGATGACGCTGCCGAGCACCGCTTCGACCGCGTAGCTGCCGCTACCCTGCAGCAGCACCGCCGTATAACCGTCGGCCGGGGTAGCCAACTGCACCAGCTGCTGGCGAATGGTCTGTACCACGCCGAGATTGTAATCATCATCCCAGGTACAGCTATCGAACAACATCGCCTCTTTTACCGTACGGGAGGTGGTTAGCGGGCCGGGGGTCAGCAGCAAGTAGTTCCGTGAAGTCATTTGTCTCACCATTTGGTCTATACCAGATTTATATTTATCATGGAGACAAAGCCGGGGCAGGGTCAAAGGAAATGTGGCGCTGCAACAAAAAATTCATCTGGCTATGTATAATGAGCGCACGAAAAGTGGCAGTGAGTAAACATGAAATCACCCTCTGGCGAGATGCCGCAATACCTGATGATTAAGGCGCAGCTGCAGGCGCGTATTCAAAACGGCGCGTTGAAAAGCGGCGATAAGCTGCCTTCAGAGCGCGAACTGTGCGCGCTGTTCAACACGACCCGGATTACGGTACGCGAGAGCCTGGCGCAGCTGGAGGCCAGCGGCGTGATTTACCGCGCTGACCGCCGCGGCTGGTTCGTGACGCCGGAGCGTCTGTGGTTGGATCCGACGCAGAACACCAACTTCCACAAGCTATGTCTCGAGCAGGGGCGCGAACCGAAAACGGTGCTGCTTGAAGGGCGCTTAACCGCCGTGCCGCTGGACGTGATGGCCCCGCTGGCGCTGCAGCCCTTCGATCAGGTTTACCTGCTGACGCGTCTGCGCTATGCCGACGGCCGGCCGGTGTGCTACTGCGAAAACCACTGCCTGCCCGCGCGGGTGCCTGAGTTGCTGCGCCACGATCTTAACGGCAGTCTGACCGAGATTTATCAAACTCAGTACGACCTGATCTATACCAGTATGCATCTGTCGTTTTATCCCACTTCAATGCCGCCGCAGGCCGCAGAGGCGTTGGGGGTGATGGAAGGGCGTCCGGCGCTGCTGTTGCGCCGGCTGAATTACGATCAGCATGGGCGTATTCTCGATTACGATATTGAATACTGGCGGCATGACAGCCTGCGGATCGAAGTCGATACCCATTGATTTTATTAGTTAAATTTTTTGATCTCCCCGGTGGCGCTAGCGCTTACCGGGGCTACGCATCCCCCCTCGTTTTAACTCTTTCGACACACTTCTTTCATCGTTTTGTCATAAACCCCCGGTAGCGTGAAGGCAAATCTGGTCTACACCAGAATAACTGACTATCCGATGAGGCTTAAACGATGAAACTCTCCCGACTTGCTCTGCTGTCCCTGTTCGCGCTGACCAGCTCTCCGGTTTGGGCGGACGGCGTCGTCACGGTTTACTCCGCCGATGGCCTGCATGATGGCGATAACAGCTGGTATCAGAGCCAGTTCGACGCCTTCACCAAAGCGACGGGCATCAAAGTGCAGTATGTGGAAGGCGGCTCCGGCGCGATCGTCGAACGTCTGGCGAAGGAGCGTACCAATCCGCAGGCTGATGTGCTGGTTACGGTGCCGCCGTTTATCCAGCGCGCCGCGAAAGAGCAATTGCTGGCAACCTTCACCCCGCAAGGTAGCGCGCAGATCCCCGGCGCTAACGATCGCTACGCGCCGCTGGTGAATAACTATCTGACCTTCATCTATAACAGCCAGTTGCTGAAAACCGCGCCGGCCAGCTGGCAGGATCTGCTGGATAGCCGCTTTAAGAACAAGTTGCAGTACTCCACGCCGGGTCAGGCGGGCGACGGTACCGCGGTGATGCTGCAGGCGTTCCACAGCCTCGGCGGTAAAGACGCCGGTTTTGTGTATCTGGGTAAGCTGCAGGCCAATAACGTTGGCCCATCGGCCTCGACCGGCAAGCTGACTGCGCTGGTCAATAAAGGCGAGCTGTACGTCGCCAACGGCGATTTGCAGATGAACCTGTCGCAGATGGCGCGTAACCCGAACGTTAAAATTTTCTGGCCGGCGGATGATAAAGGCGAGCGCAGCGCGCTGGCGCTGCCCTACACCATCGGGCTGGTACAGAACGGACCGAATAGCGAAAACGGCAAAAAGCTGATCAATTTCCTGCTGGATAAACCAGCGCAATCCAGCGTCAGCGAGCTCTCCTGGGGCCTGCCGGTACGCAGTGATGTGGCGCCGGATGACGCTAACTTTAAGGCGGCGAAAGCGGCGCTCGACGGCGTAAAGAGCTGGGAACCTAACTGGGATGATGTCGCGGTATCGCTGTCGGCTGACATTGCCCGCTGGCATAAAGTGACCGATAGCGAGTAAGCCTGATGTTGATGAAAACCACCGTCACTTCTTCCCCGTCGCTGGCGGGGACTTCCGGGATCACCCTGGACTCGCTGCGCGTTTCATACCACGGCAACGTGGTCTTAAAACCGCTGTCATTGACCATTGAACCCGGTGAGGTGCTGGCGCTGATAGGCCCTTCCGGTTCCGGGAAAACCACGGTGCTGCGGGCGATTGCCGGTTTTGTGCAACCGGCTGGCGGTCGGATCCTGATCGGCGATACTGACGTCACCCAGCTGCCGCCGTACAAACGCGGGCTGGCGATGGTGGTGCAGAACTACGCGCTGTTCCCGCATATGAAGGTGGAAGATAACGTTGCTTTCGGCTTGCGGGCGCAAAAGCAGCCCAGGGGGCTTATCGCCGAGCGGGTGACTGAAGCTTTAAAAATCGTCGGTATGGCGGATTACGCCACCCGCTACCCGCATCAGCTTTCCGGTGGCCAGCAGCAGCGCGTCGCGATAGCCCGCGCGATTGCCGTGCGTCCCCGGGTACTGTTGCTTGATGAACCGCTGTCGGCGCTGGATGCGCAAATTCGTCATAACATGGTGGAAGAGATTGCCCGTCTGCATCGCGAACTGCCGGAACTGACCATTCTCTACGTCACCCACGATCAGACCGAAGCGCTGACCCTGGCGGACAAAATCGGCATCATGAAAGACGGTTCGCTGATCGCCCACGGCGAAACGCACGAGCTCTATCACTATCCGCCGAACCGCTTTAGCGCCGAATTCCTCGGCCGCGCCAATATCCTGCAGGCGACGGCGCTGAAAGACAGCACCGAGCCGGGGCTGGTTAGCGTGAGCTGTGGCGGCGGCCTGATTAACGCCTTCAGTCGGGGCGGCCTGCATGGCAACAACAAGCTGTTATGCATTCGCCCGCAGCACATGAGCCTGGCGCCGCGATCGGCAACCAGTAATCGTCTCAATGCTACCCTGACCTCGGTACACTGGCAGGGCGATCTGACGCATCTGCTGTGCGACGTCGCGGGCGAAGCGGTGCGGATCGTCATGACCCACGTAAACCCACTGCCGCGCGTGGGGGACAAGCTGGCGCTCTACTTCGAACCTGGCGATGCGGTTCTGATCGAGGTGCAATAATGGCGCAAACCCTAACGCTTGCGCGTCCGGCGCGAAACTTACGGCCTTACCTGTGGCTGGCATTGCCGCTGCTGGTGCTGGCGACGCTATTTTTCTATCCGCTACTGTTGATCGCCGAACAGGCATTACGTGACGCCAGCGGCAACCTGAGCCTCGAGACTTTCTGGCAGGTGATTGACTCAAAACGATTTATTGGCGCGCTGCTCAATACCTTACAGATTGCAGTGTTCGCCACCCTTGGCTGCCTGGTGCTCGGCAGCGTGCTGGCGCTGATTCTGGTATTTATTCCGTTCCCCGGAAGCCAACTGGTGAGCCGGGTCATTGATACTTTTATTGCGCTGCCGACCTTCCTGATTACCCTCGCATTCACCTTTATTTACGGCTCGGCGGGGCTGCTCAACGGCACTCTGATGGCGTTGTTTGCTTTTGAACTGCCGCCGGTAGACTTTCTCTATTCAATAAACGGCGTGATTCTGGCGGAGATTACCGTCTTTACGCCGCTGGTGATGCGCCCGCTGATGGCGGGACTGCGGCAGATAGATAAGAGCCAGCTGGAAGCGGCGAGTATTCTCGGCGCCCATCCGCTACGGGTGATTACCCAGGTTATCTTCCCGGCGGCGCTACCGGCGCTGATGGCGGGCGGCAGTCTGTGCCTGCTGTTGACAACCAACGAGTTCGGGATCGTGCTGTTTATTGGCGCCAAAGGGGTTAATACCCTGCCGATGATGGTCTACAGCAAGGCTATTCTGGAGTCGGATTACAGCGTGGCCTGCATGATTGCGCTGATTAATATTCTGCTGTCGCTGGGGCTGTTTATGCTCTATCGGCTGGCTGCGGCCCGCACTGGCGTAAGGAGTTAACGATGTTGATTTGGTCGCGTAAAGGCCGCGCGGCGGCGGGCGCGCTGGCGGTGACGCTTTTTGCCGGCGTTTTCCTGCTGCCGCTGGCGGTGATTTTACTCTCCAGCCTGAGTAAACAATGGAATGGCCTGCTGCCCACCGGCTTTACCTTTACCCACTTTGTTAACGCCTTTCGCGGCGCGGCGTGGGATTCGCTGTTTTCGAGCCTGATGGTGGGCTTCTGCGCCAGCCTTCTGGCGCTGCTGTGCGGGATGTGGGCGGCGCTGGCGCTGCGCCAGTATGGCGCGACGCTACAGAAATATCTTGGCCTGGCATTTTATCTGCCCAGCGCTATCCCCTCGGTTTCCGTCGGACTGGGCATTCTGGTGGCGTTCAGTCAGGGACCGCTGCAGATGAACGGCACCTTCTTTATCGTCCTGGCGGCGCACTTCGTGCTGATCTCCGCCTTTACCTTCAGTAACGTAACGACCGGACTGGCGCGGATTTCCGCCGATATTGAAAACGTCGCCTCCAGTCTTGGCGCCTCGCCGTGGTATCGCCTGCGTCATGTGACGCTGCCGCTGATGACGCCGTGGATGATTTCAGCGCTGGCGTTGAGTTTATCGCTGTCGATGGGAGAGTTAGGGGCGACGGTGATGATCTATCCGCCGGGCTGGACGACACTGCCGGTGACCATTTTCAGCCTCACCGATCGCGGCAATATCGCCGATGGCTCGGCGCTGACCATTGTGCTGGTGGGCGTCACGCTGCTGTTGATGATGAAGCTTGAGCGCATCGCCCGCCGATTAAGCCAGAGATAAGTTGTACCCGGAGCTGTAGCCCGGCTCAGCGTAGCGCCAGCCGGGAATCGGATTGCCTCAGAACCATGCCTCAAACATGCCGCCGACGTTCAACGAATCCAGCCGTTCATCGCTGGTGCCGTTAACTTTCGCGGTGTGCTCGTTATCCACCTGGCCGCCGGTAACATAGAAGCGCAGCATCGGGCGGAACTCCGGCCCCATGCCGATGGCGATGTTCTGCGACAGCGTCAGCTTCCAGCCGTGGTTATCCCCGCCCTGGTCGTAGTCAACGCGCTGGTAGCCAGCTTCCAGCCAGGTCGAGTGCACGTCGTTCCAGAAGTACATTGGCCGGACGATCGCGCCGTAGTTTTTACGGTTGTCGGTATTATCCTTGCCGTTGTCGTAGTCGTGGAAGGCCAGCAGATACTCGATCTGCGCCTGCTGGGTGAACTTATGGCTGCCCTCGAAGCTGGCGTAGACCGTGGTCAGGTCGTCGGTTTTGTTGTAGACGCTGTTATCCGAGTTATCGGAATAGCGCAGGATAACCTTGTTCACTCCGCTGTCGTTGCTATGGCTCAACACCAGCCCGCCCTGCCAGGCATCGAGGCGCGCGTCGCTGTCCACCGCTTTTGAGTCAAAGCCGTAGTTGGCGTATACCTCGACATCGATCGGCCCGGCTTTGATGTTGTGGGTTTTGGTGGTCAGCGCGTAGTGGCCGTTGTCGCCGGTATCGGAGCTGCCGGTACAGGTGATGCGCGACGGGTTGGTTTCGTCGGCCATCACTTCCGGGCTACAGGATTTCACCTGCGACACCGTCGCCACGTCGAACTGCACGCCGCCGATATCGAAGTTCTTCACCCCCGCGCCCTGGCCGTCGTGGTTCATCCAGAAGTAGTCGTTGATCCCCTGTTGCGGGCGCTGGTGGAAGTCGCGGCCGGCCCAGATATAGGCGTTGGGGTTGGATTCGAGGACGTTGGTGACGCCGACGTAGGCTTTTTTAAGGTTAACCTCGTCGCTCCAGTGGTCAAACATGACGTTAAGATCCCAGATGGCCCCCTGCGCGCTTTTGAAGGCTTTCGTTATCTGGAATTCGCCGCCGTTGCTTTCGTTACCGAGACGGCCAATCGCCGAGGCGCCGTTATAGGAGCCGTCGACGCCAACATATTTCTGGTCGCCGGTCTGGAAGTGGGCGCCATAGCGGGCGTAGCCGCTAAATTTCAGGCCGAATGGAATCGCCAGATCCGGCGAAGCGGCGGTGGTTTGCGGGTTGGTCATCACGTCGACTTTTTTATTGGCGGCGGCGTCGATTTTAGCCTGGCGGTCGGCCAGCGCTTTATCAACCGCTTTGGCGACGATGGCGTCGATCTGCTCCTGGGTAAACTCCTGCGCCAGTACGGAAATTGGGCACAGCGCGGCGATAACCGCCATGGCCAATGGCAGCTTTTTAACTGTATTCATGGTTATCTCACTTTAATAATTAATATATGCAGACAATAACCGCCCCATTCTGGTTAAAATAAAAATAACCAAAATAAGCTGATTTGTTTTTTTTCAGGGTACAGCTACGCCGGAGAAAAAATATCTTATTCTCAGTGGCGAAATTTAACGGCTAGTACAAATGCAGATGAATTAATTTTTTCTCAAAATATATTTCCTGAGGTTATTGAGTTTATAATCAGATTATTTGGCGAAAATCCCTTTTCCGCATAAATTCATATTTTCAGGTAATACAGGAATTACTGGCTAACGGCCCCGGCGACCGATGCAACGCTTTTCGCCTTTTCGACTTCATTCTTTATTAATGAACGCTCATAGGCGCGCAGGAATGGCAGATAAATCACTGCCGACATCACCATGCAGATAACGCACATCACCACCGGGCTTAAAGTCCAGTTAGCCGCCCACGAGGCGCCAATCGGCGCGGGCGTCGTCCACGGCGTCAGTGACACCACCTGGCTCAGCCAGCCAAGGCGGGTTGCGCCGTAAGCCAGCACCGCGTTGACCATCGGCACGCAGACGAAGGGGATAAACATCATTGGGTTCATGATGATCGGCGCGCCGAACAGAATCGGTTCGTTGATATTAAAGAAGCTCGGCACGATGCCCATTTTGCCGATAGTCCGCAGATGCGTGACCCGGCTACGCAGCAGCAGGAAGGCCAGCGGCAGGGTCGAACCGACGCCGCCAATCAGCAAATAGTGATCCCAGAAGCCTTGCAGATAGACGTGCGGCAGCGCCGCGCCGGCCGCCAGCGCCGCCTGGTTTGCCGACAGGTTAGCCATCCAGAACGGGTTCATAATGCCGGTGACGATAAGCGAGCCGTGAATACCGGCGAACCAGAAAATCTGGCACATCAGCACCGACAGCAGAATCGCCGGCAGCGAATCGGAGGCGGAGACCAGCGGTTCCAGCAGATGCATAATCGCCTGCGGCAGGATCATGCCGGTTTGCGCTTCAATGAACAGGTTGAGCGGATGCAGAGTACCGATGACCACCAGTACCGGAATGAGGATCTCAAACGAACGGGCGACGCCGGTCGGCACCTCTTTCGGCAGGCGAATGGTCACGTTGTTTTGCTTAAGCCAGGCGTAAACGCGGGTGGAGTAGATGGCGGTGATCAGCGCGGTGAAAATGCCCTGGCCGGATAAATACTGAGTAGAAATTTTGCCATCGGCATAGGGCGCGGCGACCAGCAGGAAGGCCATAAACGCCAGCAGGCCGGACATGACCGGATCGAGCTGGAACTGGCGTCCGAGGCTGGCGCCGATGCCGACCGAGATAAAGAAGGTCATAACGCCCATGCTGAGGTTAAACGGCAGCATCAGCTGTTCACGGTACTGCTGGGAAAAATCCAGCCAGCCGCGGGCAAAGCCGTTAGTGGTCTCCGGCGAGAAAGGCGGAAAAATAAATACCAGCATGAAAGAGCCGATGATCATGAACGGCAATGCGGCGGTAAAGCCATCGCGGATGGCGATAACATATTTCTGTTGCCCAAGGCGTCCTGCCAGCGGAGTAATAGATTGCTCGATCACGGCAATCATCGACTGATACAGAGAACTCATTTGAACACCTCTTAGTGCGCCGCGGCGATCAGCGACAGGGCATAATTCAGAACGTTATCTCCCCGCTGCATTCCGTAATCCATCGTATCGATAGGCTGGACGGGAATATTCAGGGGAGCGGCTTTCTCGCTAAGCATTTTCAGCATGTATTTGACCTGGGGGCCAAGCAGCACCACCTGGTATTGTGGAAACTGCATATCAAATTCGGCAACGCCATAGGCGTCAATCTGCACCGGCAGGTCGCGTTCCTTTGCGGCATCCACCATTTTCCTCACCAGCAGGCTGGTGGACATCCCGGCGGAGCAACACAGCATAATCTTGTACATCGACGGCTTTCCTCATATGTAAAAAGTTATTGCGAGGATGATTTGATATCAGACGGAAACCGGTTTCCATTTATAAAAAACAGAACTGTGAGCGCGGTCAATAACTCACCGTTAGCGGGCTTACTAATTAGATTTCGCTCACAAAATAATGTCGATTTGGCGTGGTTTTTTGCCGAAATGGAAAATCGGTTTCCAAATAAAAAAGGAAACGGCTATACTGCCGCTGGTTATAATTGAAGCGATTCAGGACACAGCGTTACAGGGGCTAAGCCGCACCTGCCAGGGGAAAAAAGATGTCGACAATCAATGATGTATCACGGTTAGCCGGGGTATCGAAAGCCACGGTTTCGCGCGTGCTGAGCGGTTCGCGCGGGGTAAAAGAGGCCAGCCGCCAGGCGGTGCTTCAGGCGGCGGAAACGCTGAACTACCGGCCCAATATGATTGCCCAATCCTTACTGAGCCAGTCGACGGGCTGTATCGGCGTGATTTGCGCGCAGGACAACATCAATCAGACCACCAGCTATCTCTACGCCCTGGAAAAACAGCTCAGCCAGCATCAGAAGCATCTACTGCTGCGCTTCGCCAATAACCGCGGCGACGTATTAAGCGCGCTGGATGAACTCACCTGTGGCCTGTGCGATGACGTGCTGATCATCGGCGCGCGCTTTCCGCTGCAGATCGAGCGCCCCGATGTGGTACTGATTGATTGTCTGGAAAGCGATGGCGAGAACAGTATTCAGTTTGATCACGCCTTCGCCGCGGAAACCGCCTGTCATTATCTGATTAATCAGGGGCGGCGGCAGATTGCGCTGATCCATCCGCAGGGGAGCGGCTTTGCCGATCAGGTGCTGCTGGGCTATAAGCATGCGCTGGAGAAGAACTTCCTGCCGTTTAATCGCAACCTGGTCTTCCTGGACTGCGCCTCGTCGTCGGTGGCGGTGCAGGAGTTGATGAATAACGCCACTACCCTGAACTTTAATGCGCTGTTGGTGAGCGATGAACTGCAGGCGCAGCGGGTAGTGCCGCAGCTGCAGGCGTTTAACCGCGCGGTGCCGGAAAAAGTAATGGTCTTCAGTCTCGCGGGTTCGCTGCAGATGCCGGGTATTCCGACCATCCCGGCGATTGAGTATTCGATGGATGCGATGGCTTCGCGGATCGTCAACTGGCTGATCGGGAAAAGCCCGCAGCCCGGCGGCAGCCTGCTGCGCGGCGACTTAATTATTCCCGAGCGTTGGGGGAAATAAAAAACCGTCGCGGCAGGCAACGGTTTTCCTGATAATTCAGCCCGTTATTTCTCCGGGCAGCGAATTTTATCAATGGCGGCCAGGTAGCCTTTTTGATTATTGCGCTCTTTCGCCAGCGTCGCTTCGCGAACGTAACTCTGGTTGTCTTTTGAGGCGAGGATTTTATTGGCGAAATCGGTATCGCTGAGGGTGCTCGCCGGGGCGCATTTTTCCTTCACCGCTTTCAACACCTGCTGTTTTTGCTGCTCAAACTGCAGGCTTTGCAGCGGCGATTCGGCCCACGCCGCGCTGGCGCTAAGGGCAGTAACCAGACACAACATCCAACACGCTTTCATGGCGTTTCTCCTTCACTTTTCGCTTCAGTCAACTATATGCGCAGCAGGTGAATTGCGCAAATGTTAGACAATTTTTGTTGTTTAAAATCAGACGATTGCTATTACGCCGCGCGTACCCGCCGCCGGGAATCCACCGCGATAAGAATGACCGAAGAGAGAATCAACAGCGTCCCCAGCCAGTCCGGCAGAGTAAAGGTAATGTCCAACAGCAATAGAGAGAGCAGGGCGCTGCTCAGCGGCTCGGCGCAGCTGAGGATCCCGGCTTTCGCGCCGCCAATTTTCTGAGCGCCG
The DNA here is from genome assembly GCF_040064515.1 of Klebsiella sp. CN_Kp104. Lineage (NCBI taxonomy): Bacteria > Pseudomonadati > Pseudomonadota > Gammaproteobacteria > Enterobacterales > Enterobacteriaceae > Klebsiella > Klebsiella sp. CN_Kp104. Next base: position 105,014 of record NZ_JBEAII010000007.1, read on the forward strand.
TTGAGATACAGGCTGAAGGTCAGCGAGGTGCCGATCACCACGAGATAGAAAAACGCCAGCAGAAGACGGCCGTTCACTACAAAGTTCGCGCTCTGGCTGCCATAAAACGGCAACAGCATCGCCCCGCCAATCAGCATGCTCCAGCCGACGATCGGCAGCGTGCCGTAGCGGGCGATAAGCGTTGAGGGATAGGTGGTATAAAACGCCGCCGCGAAGGCTGAGGCGATCCCCCAGAACAGCGCCGCCGGCGAGATGGAGAGCGATGTTGGGTTGCCGTGGGTGACCAGCAGGAAGGTGCCGGCAAGCGAGGTGCCAATCGCCAGTAGCACAAAGGGACTGGGCCGCGCCTTACGCGCCAGCGCGAACCAGGCGACGATAATCGTCGGCGACAAAAACTGTAGCACCGTGGCGGTGGCGGCGTTCGACTTCTCGATAGTCATCAGGAAGGTGTACTGCACGGTTAACGCGCCGACCAGCGAGAAAAACAGCAGGCTAAGGGCATCTTTGCGGTTTTGCATAACGCGGAAAATTTTGTCGCCGTGAACGAAGGCGAGCATCAGCAAAATCAGCCCGGCGAACAGCAGGCGGATCATGGTCAGATAGGGCGATGACATCTGACTTTGCTGCATAATGTACTGCGCGCAGACCCCGGAACTGCCCCACAGGACGGCGGCGATCAATACGTTCAACATCCCTCTTTTGCTGGAACCCATTTTTCCCTCGCGTGAAATAGCGCAAAGCAGGAATCATAGCACGGCGCGACGCGCGCTTTACTGTCGACGCCACTCGCCCGGCGTCATGCCGTAGTGTTTTTTAAAGGTTTTCGCAAACGAAGCCTGTGATTGAAAACCGCAGCGTTCGGCAATCACTTCCAGCCGCGTCTGGCGATCGAGATGCAGCAGGCGAGCGGCCATCGCCATCCGCAGCTGCGACAGCCACGCCTGCGGCGTCAGATGATAGACGCGGGCAAAATGGCGGGCGAAGGTGGCGCGCGATAAAAACGCCCGCGCCGCCATGCTCTCGATAGTCCACGGCTGTTCCGGCGCGGCCAGCACCGCGAGAACGGCCGGCATCAGCCGCGCATCGCTCATCAGGCGCAACAGGCCGCCCGGCGGCTCCTGCGCGCCGAGCAGGGTACGTAACAGCAGTACCAGCAGCGTATCGCCAAGACTGCGTACGATAGCGCTGCCGCCGGGATGTTCCGCCAGGCTTTCGCGTACCAGCACGTTAAGCAAAATATCCAGTTCCGGGCAATCTTCGCGCTCATCGGTATGTAAATGGATCAGCGCCGACTCTTCGGCGAACAGCCAGTTGACGTGCGGGCCGAAGTAAAACTCGCCGCACAGCATCTCCAGCGCGTCGCTCTCTTCGGCGGTGCGGACTTCCGTCAGCGTGCCGTTAAAGCGGTGGGCGACGGGCAGTACCTGACCCCACTCCACCAGGCTCTCCATCAGATGCGGCGAACCGTGCGGCAGCAGGATCACGTCGCCGGCGCGCATGTGGCGGATTTGATGACCGACGGTTAGGCGCCCTTCGCCGCGCAACACAAAGTGCCACGGCACCACGCCCGCTCGCATTTGATCGTGTCCGGCCTGCCAGCGGCCGCCGAAACGGCAATGCAGATTCACTTCGCAACGTGGGGCCAGCAGCGTCAACAGATGGCTCAAACTATCCATGCGACTCCTGAGACGATAAGACAAAAAAATGAGACGAAGAGCGCCAGTCTAGCACGTCGCCGACCACTAAGATGTCTCCATTGCCACAACATACCCTCAAATAACAGGAGTACACCATGAGCCGTTTAGCCGATATCCGTGAACAAGATGCCACCGGTAAAGCCGCCGATATTTTCGCCGGAATTAAAAAAGCGATGGGTAAAGTGCCGAATGCCTATCTGACCATCGGCGGCCACTCGCCGGCGGCGCTCCAGCAGGCGCTGGCGCACAACGCGATGCTGCATAAAAGCAGCCTTAGCGCGCAGGAGCTGGAAACGATTAATTTATCGGTCAGCGAAGCGACCGGCTGTGATTACTGCCTGGCCGCCCATACCCTGATGGCCAAAAAAGCGGGCTTCAGCGGCGAGCAAATCCACGCCCTGCGCCGCGGCGAGTATACGGAAGATGCGCACCTGGACGCGCTGGTGAAATTCGCCCAAACCCTGGTGACCACCACCGGTACGCTGCCGGAAGCGGATGTCGCCGCGCTGCGTCACGCCGGTTTTAGCGACCAGCAGGTGATTGAGATCATCAGCGCCGTCAGCGCCATCCTGTTCACCAACATGGTGAACCGGGTTAACGACACGGTAGTGGACTTCCCGAAAGCCGATTAACCCGTCGTCGCGCGCCTGTTTACAGTCCCAATTCGCTTAGCCCCGGATGATCGTCAGGGCGGCGACCCTGGGGCCAGTGGAACAGGCGCTCGCTTTCCGCGATCGGCAAATCGTTGATGCAGGCGTAGCGCGTGGACATTAGCCCGTGCTCATCAAACTGCCAGTTTTCATTGCCGTATGAACGAAACCAGTTGCCGCTGTCGTCGCACCACTCGTAGGCAAAGCGTACGGCGATGCGATTATCCTGCCACGCCCAAAGCTCCTTAATCAGCCGGTATTGCAGCTCTTTACGCCATTTTCGCTGCAGAAACTCCACGATTTGCCCCCGTCCGTGGACAAATTCGCTGCGGTTGCGCCATTCGCTATCCACGGTATAAGCCAGCGCGACTTTTTGCGCATCGCGGCTGTTCCAGCCATCTTCGGCGGCGCGCACCTTCTGCACGGCGCTATCGCGGGTAAACGGCGGTAACGGGGGACGTTGTTCGCTCATCAAAACTCTCCTTTTGGGGATAATTGTTGCTGCAGGCGCTGATTCTCCTGCTCCAGTTCATGAATACGCTCTTGCAGGCTCTGGCTGTATTCCGCGACCTGCTGTGCGCTGTAGCGCGGCGTAATGTGCTGCGGGCAGTTCCAGTCAAAAGCCTGCAGATGAAAACGAAACAGGCGTTCGATGCGGGCGCGATAGTTTGCCGGCGTCACTAATGCCAGCAGCTCAGGCTGCTCTTCCGCCGCCAGCACCTCGACGGTGGCGTAGATTTTCAGCCTGGCACGGCGCGGGTAATCCATCAAAAAGAGGCAGGCCCGGTCGCTGCCGCGCAGGTTGCCGGTGGTAATGTACTGCCGATTACCGCCGAAATCGGCCATGGCCAGCGTGGTGTCATCCAGCAGGCGCAGAAAACCCGGCGGGCCGCCGCGATGCTGAATGTAGGGCCAGCCGCTTTGCGACACCGTCGCCAGATAAAAACTGTCGCGGGTAGCGATCATCCCCTCTTCGCTAGCGCCGAAGCGATCCGCCTGACGGCGGCTGTGCGGCGTTTGCCACAGCTGGTCGCTGCCCATTTCATGTTGCACATCCATGACATCCGGGGTGATAGCGATATCGAGAAAGGTTGCTGCCATAACGCCTCCTGAAGGTAGGGGGCTATCATGGACTGTGCTGTGAAAAATGATAATACTGCTTATCTGGTAATCATCTTTCCGAAAAGCGGGAGAATAATGGACCGATTAAGCGCTATGGCGCTGCTGGTGAAAGTCACTGAACTGGGCAGTATGTCGGCGGCGGCGCGGGCGCTGAATACGCCGTTGACTACCGTGAGCCGTAATATCGGCGAGCTGGAGAGCGCGCTGGGAGTCCGTTTATTGACGCGCACCACCCGTAAACTCACCCTCACCGATGCCGGCGTCGATTATGTCGCCGCCGCGCGGCGGATCCTCGAAGAGGTGGAAAACGCCGAACGCCGGGCAACGGGTGAATACCAAGAGCCGAAGGGCGAGCTGGTGATCTCCGCGCCGACGATGTTTGGTCGCCAGCACGTTCTGCCAGTCATTAGTGAATTTATCGCCCGTTATCCGCAAATTCGCGTACGTTTGTTACTTAGCGACAGTAATGCCGATCTGGTCGACGACCATATCGATCTGGCGGTACGGATTGGCGAACTGGCTGATAGCAGCATGGTGGCGACCCGGCTCGGCGCGATGCGCATTGTAGCCTGCGCCCACCCCGCGCTGTTGGCGAAATACGGCGAACCGCAGCGGCCGCGCGATCTGGCGGCGCTGCCGATCATCCGTATTGAATCGCCGATGCCCTATCGCGGCTGGCGCTTTCGCGCCGTTGAGCGCGAGGACCAGCTCATTCATCTGCCGCCGGTGTTAGCCGTCACCACGCCGGAGAGCGCCGCCGATGCCGCGCGGCTGGGCGTTGGCGTGGCCCGCTTGCTACACTACCAGGCGCTGGATGGCCTGCGCTGCGGGGAACTGCGTCTGCTGCTGGAAAGCGTCGAGCCGGAGCCCGCGCCGGTTCATTTGTTATATACCGCGCGGGAGCTGGCTCCGCTTAAGCTGCGGAAATTTATCGATTTTGCCGCGCCGGCGCTGCGCCAGTCCTTGCTACGCATTGCCGGGGCCGTTTAATGCGCCGCGGTTTTCAGCGGCGCCTCCTTCAATAGCCAGGAAAGGACAAACGCGACGGCCATAATGCAGGCCGCCATCAGGAATGCCGCATGGATCGCCGCGCCGAAGGCGTCGAGATAATCGAGACGGATCGCCGCTGGCAGATGCTGTACCGCCACCGGGTTCATGGCTGGCGGCAGCACCGCGCCCTCCGGCAGCAGTTTCTGCAGGTTATTTTGCAGCACATGGGTAAAGACCGCGCCGAACAATGCCACGCCGATGGAGCCGCCAATCGAGCGGAACAGGGTCACGCCGGAAGTGGCGACGCCGTACATCTGCGCCGGCATCGCGTTCTGTACCGCCAGCACCAGTACCTGCATCACCAGCCCCAGGCCCGCGCCGAGCACGCCGGTAAACAGGTATAACTGCCACATTGGCGAATGTATGGTGATGCGGGTCAGCAGCACCATGCCGGTCACGCCGAGCAGGGTACCGATAATCGGGAAAATCCGGTATTTCCCGGTGTGGCTAATCACCCGGCCGCTGATGATCGAGGTCAGCAACAGGCCGCCCATCAGCGGGATTAACTGTAACCCGGCCTCGGTTGGCGTCGCCTCTTTCACCACCTGCAGATAGAGCGGCAGGAAAGTGACCGAACCGAACAGCGACATGCCGATAACAAAGCCAATCAGACTACACAGCAGGAAGCTGCGGTTGCGGAATAGCGACAGTGGAATAATCGGCTCGGCGGCGATCCGTTCTTCGTAGATAAAGCCGATGATCCCCACGATGCCGAAGGCCAGAATGCACCACAGCTGCGGGTCATTCCACGCATGGACGCTGCCGCCTTCCGAGGTAAACAGGATGATGCACAACAGCGCCATGCTGAGGTAAATCGCCCCCAGCCAGTCAATCTGATGCTGGCTGCGTTTGTTGCTGCTGTGGAATACCGCGCCGATCACCAGCAGCGCGAACAGACCCAGCGGCAGGTTGATATAGAAAATCCAGCGCCACGAGGCGTGCTGTACCAGGAAACCGCCGATCAGCGGGCCGATAACCGTCGCCAGGCCGAAGACGCCGCCGAACAGCCCCTGATAGCGTCCCCGGTTGGCGGGTGGGATAACGTCGGCGACCGCCGCCATGCTGATCACCATCAGGCCGCCGCCGCCGAGCCCCTGTAGCGCGCGCATCAGCACTAGTTGCGTCATGTTTTGCGCCAGCCCGCAGAGCGCGGAACCGGCAAGAAACAGCACGATCGCCACCTGCAGCACGATTTTACGCCCGAACAGATCGCCGAATTTACCGTACAGCGGCACTACGATGGTCGAGCTGAGGATATAGGCGGTGACCACCCACGAGAGTTTATCCAGCCCGCCGAGCTCGCCAACGATAGTTGGCAAGGCGGTGGAGACGATGGTCTGGTCCAGCGCCGACAGCAGCATCACCAGCAACAGGGCGCTGAACAGCAGGCGGATTGACGGCGCCGGTTGGCTTGCGACTTCAGATGTCATTGCATCACTCGCTTGAAATTAATTAAATGCATAATTAATATTTAGGGAAATGATGAATCGGGTCAAGAGATCGCCAACATATGCCAGCACAAAAAGCTAATGAAGCGCCGCGTCGCCCCGGTCGGCCACGCGGTAAAAAACCGGGAACCGCTAACCGCGAGCAGTTGATAGATATCGCCCTGGCGCTGTTTGCTCGTCACGGCGCGGCCCGCGTGTCGCTCAATGCCATTGCCAAAGAGGCCGGGGTGACGCCGGCGATGCTGAATTACTATTTTACGTCGCGGGAAGCGCTGATTGAGAATTTGCTGGAAGAGCGCTTTATGCCGCTGCGCAACGATATCAGCCGCATTTTCGTCGACCATCCGCAGGATCCGGTGACGGCGTTGACGATGATGGTTGAGACGCTGGCGGACATGGCGGAGCAAAATGCCTGGTTCGCGCCGCTGTGGATGCAGGAGATCATCGGCGAGATGCCGATGCTGCGCCAGCACATGGATGCGCGCTTCGGCGAGGAGCGTTTTCAGGTGATGCTGGAGACGGTTCGCCGCTGGCAGCAGGAGGGGAAAATTAACCCGGCGCTGGCGCCGGAACTGCTGTTTACCACGGTGATTAGCCTGGTGCTGGTGCCGTTCTCGCGCATCCATAGCGACCCGCGTTTACAGGCGGTAACCCGGCAGACCATTGTTAGCCACGCGCTGGCGTTAATGGGCCACGGGGTCGGCGGTTAAGGTGTGATTTTGTGTTAATTCCGATGCTGATACTGCTTCTGCCTTATGGCTCTCCTGGCGCAGGGATTTTCCCGGAGGCGGCGCGTTGCGCCTTGTCCGGGCTACCAAAGAACTGTAGGCCGGATAAGGCGTAGCCGCCATCCGGCGCAAAAGTCGCGCCTTATCCACGGTTATCGTTAAGCGCTTTCGACAAATAGTGGCGTTGCATACCCGCGTGCGGGAAATCGGGCAGCGACATCTGCAACTGATAGCCTAATTTCTGATAAAACGGCAGCGCCTGGAAGCTGAAGGTATCGACCAGGAGATGGCTGCAGCCCAACGCCTGCGCCTGCCGTTCCGCTTCCTGCATAAGCTCGCGGCCCAGACCGTTGCCGCGCGTCGCTTCGCTCACCCACAGGTATTCGATACACAGCCAGTTGCCTTTGCGTTTGGCGATAAGCCCGCCGCGCATCACCGCTTGCTCATCGCGGGAGTAAATGCCCAGATCGCCAAACTGATCTGCGTCGAGATACTGCTGATTATACTGCCGTAGGCCGGCAAACAATTCTTGTTGATCGTCGGGATTAATGCTTTTTGTAATTATTAGAGCCATTAAGTTTCTCCAGTTGCACAGGCTTTCGTTATATTTTCCTCTCCTGACTTTCACAAAATATTCTTATTTTCTCCATTATTTTTTGTCTTAATTTTGACCTTCAAAGTAAGCGAAATAACCTTTCCATGACTTTCGAAAGGGCGGGCTGAGAATCCCCACAATAATAATAGTGTTAAGGAACATCTAAGCTCCATTGCGATATTTCCATTGAGACGAAATGTCACCGCGCCCCTCTTTTCCTCGCGATTTAATTCACGGGGGGACGTCTTACATCTTGAGAAAATAAAATGAAACACATCATAGCCCCCATCGCAACAGCATTATTTCTCCTGAGCGGATGCGATAATGTGCAGACAACTGCGCCGCAACAACCCACGCCGGAGGTGGGAATTGTTACGCTGCAAGCCCAGCCGGTGCCGGTGGTCAGCCAACTGACTGGCCGCACTACCGCCTCGCTCAGCGCCGAAGTGCGCCCGCAGGTCGGCGGTATCATTCAGAAGCGCCTGTTTACCGAAGGCGATATGGTGAAGGCCGGACAGGCCCTTTACCAGATCGATCCCTCCAGTTATCGCGCCACCTGGAACGAAGCGGCGGCCGCGTTGAAGCAGGCGCAGGCGCTGGTGGTCTCTGATTGCCAGAAAGCCCAGCGCTACGCGTCGTTGGTCAGAGATAACGGCGTCTCTCGCCAGGATGCCGACGACGCCGCCTCCGCCTGCGCCCAAGACAAGGCCAGCGTGGAGTCGAAAAAAGCGGCGCTCGAGAGCGCGCGCATCAACCTGAACTGGACCACCGTCACCGCGCCGATTGCCGGGCGCATCGGCATCTCCTCGGTCACACCGGGAGCGCTGGTCTCTGCCGACCAGGATACCGCGCTGGCGACGATCCGCGGCCTCGACACCATGTATGTCGATCTGACGCGATCCAGTGTCGATCTCCTGCGTTTACGCAGGCAGAGCCTGGCCAGCAACAGCGATACCCTCAGCGTGACGTTAACCCTTGAGGATGGCAGTACCTATCCCGAAAAAGGGCGTCTGGCGCTCACCGAAGTCGCCGTCGATGAATCCACAGGCTCGGTGACTCTGCGCGCCATCTTCCCCAACCCGCAGCACGTCCTGCTGCCGGGAATGTTTGTCCGCGCGCGTATCGATGAAGGCATCATGAACGACGCGATCCTCGCGCCGCAGCAGGGTATCACCCGCGATGCCAAAGGCGACGCCACGGCGCTGGTTGTCGATGCCGACAACAACGTTGAGCAGCGTACCGTGCAAACCGGCGATACCTACGGTGATAAATGGCTGGTGCTGAGCGGTCTGAAAGCGGGCGACAAGCTGATTGTCGAAGGCACCGGTAAAGTGTCCCCCGGACAAGCGGTGAAGGTCGTTGCCGTCAAAAATAACGGAGGCAATGCCTGATGTTCTCCCGTTTCTTCGTGCGTCGCCCGGTCTTTGCCTGGGTGATCGCTATCCTTATCATGCTTGCCGGGGCGCTGGCGATCCGCACGCTGCCGGTGGGACAATATCCGGACGTCGCCCCGCCAGCAGTAAAAATATCCGCGACCTATACTGGAGCTTCCGCAGAAACCCTCGAAAACAGCGTCACCCAGGTTATCGAGCAGCAGCTCACCGGGCTGGATAACTTACTTTATTTCACCTCCACCAGCAGTTCGGATGGTACGGTAAGTATTACCGTCACCTTTGAGCAGGGAACCGATCCGGATACCGCTCAGGTACAGGTGCAAAACAAAGTGCAGCAGGCGGAATCGCGTCTGCCGAGTGAAGTACAGCAATCTGGCGTAACGGTAGAAAAATCGCAAAGCAGCTTCCTGTTAATCCTCGCGGTGTATGACAAAACCAACCGCGCCACCAGTTCTGATATCTCCGACTGGCTGGTCAGCAATATGCAGGACCCGCTGGCGCGCGTGGAGGGCGTCGGCAGCCTGCAGGTATTCGGCGCCGAATACGCGATGCGCATCTGGATGGATCCGACCAAACTCGCCTCTTACTCGTTGATGCCTTCCGACGTACAGTCGGCGATTGAGGCGCAGAACGTGCAGGTCTCCGCGGGTAAAATCGGCGCGCTACCGTCGTCCAATGCCCAGCAATTGACTGCTACCGTGCGCGCGCAGTCGCGGCTGCAAACGCCTGACCAGTTCAAAGCGATCATCGTGAAGAGCCAGTCAGACGGGTCGGTGGTGCGCCTGAGCGATGTCGCGCGGGTGGAGATGGGCAGCGAGGATTACACCGCTACCGCTAATCTGAACGGCCATCCCGCCGCCGGGATTGCGGTGATGATGGCGCCCGGCGCCAATGCGCTGGATACCGCGACGCTGGTGAAAAGCAAAATCGCTGAATTCCAGCGTCAGATGCCGCAGGGCTACGATATCGCCTACCCGAAAGACAGCACCGAGTTCATCAAAATCTCGGTCGAGGACGTCATTCAGACCCTGTTTGAGGCGATTATCCTCGTGGTCTGCGTAATGTATCTGTTCCTGCAGAATTTCCGCGCGACGCTCATTCCGGCGGTAGCGGTACCGGTCGTGTTACTTGGCACCTTTGGGGTGCTGGCGCTGTTCGGCTACTCCATTAATACCCTGACGCTGTTTGCCATGGTGCTGGCGATCGGCCTGCTGGTGGATGATGCCATTGTGGTGGTGGAAAACGTCGAACGGATTATGCGCGACGAAGGGCTGCCCGCCCGCGAAGCCACCGAAAAATCGATGGGCGAAATCTCCGGCGCGCTGGTGGCGATCGCCCTGGTGCTGTCGGCGGTATTCCTGCCAATGGCCTTTTTCGGCGGTTCGACCGGGGTAATCTATCGCCAGTTCTCGGTGACGATTATCTCGGCGATGATGCTGTCGGTGGTCGTAGCGTTAACCCTCACTCCGGCGCTGTGCGGCGCGCTGCTAAGCCACTCCAAACCTCATGACAAAGGTTTCTTCGGCGCCTTTAATCGCCTGTGGGGGCGTACGGAAGATGGCTACCAGCGTCGCGTACTCGGCGGCCTACGCCGCGGCGCGGTGATGATGGGCGCTTACGCCTTGATTTGCGGGGCGATGGCGTTGGCGATGTGGAAACTTCCGGGCAGCTTTCTGCCGGTGGAGGATCAGGGCGAAATAATGGTCCAGTACACCTTGCCTGCCGGGGCGACGGCGGTGCGTACCGCCGAGGTGCGCCGTCAGGTGACCGACTGGTTCCTTACCAAAGAGAAAGCCAATACCGAGGTTATCTTCACCGTCGACGGCTTCAGTTTCAGCGGCAGCGGTCAGAACGCCGGAATGGCCTTCGTCTCATTGAAAAACTGGTCGCAGCGCAAAGGCGACGAAAATACCGCGCAGGCCATTGCGCTGCGCGCCAACAAAGAGCTGGGCGCGATCCGCGACGCCACCCTGTTCGCCATGACGCCGCCATCGGTGGATGGCCTTGGGCAAAGTAATGGCTTCACTTTCGAGCTGATGGCCAGCGGGGGTACCGATCGCGATAGCCTGATGAAGCTGCGCAGCCAACTGCTGGCCGCAGCCAATCAGAGCGGCGAACTGCAGTCGGTTCGCGCCAACGATCTGCCACAAATGCCACAGCTGCAGGTGGATATCGATAACAATAAAGCCGTCTCGCTGGGGCTGTCGCTCAGCGACGTGACCGATACGCTCTCCAGCGCCTGGGGCGGCACGTACGTCAACGACTTTATCGATCGCGGCCGGGTGAAAAAGGTCTATATCCAGGGCGAGAGCGACGCGCGCGCCGTGCCGTCCGATCTTGGTAAATGGTTTGTCCGCGGCAGCGATAACAGCATGACGCCGTTCACCGCGTTCGCCACCACCCATTGGGAATACGGCCCGGAAAGCCTGGTACGTTACAACGGCTCGGCCGCCTTTGAGATCCAGGGGGAAAACGCCGCGGGCTTCAGCTCAGGTGCGGCAATGGACAAAATGGAAAAACTGGCCAATAGCCTGCCGGCGGGTTCCACCTGGGCATGGAGCGGTATTTCGCTACAGGAAAAACTGGCCAGCGGCCAGGCGATGAGCCTGTACGCCATTTCGATTCTGGTGGTGTTCCTGTGCCTGGCGGCGCTGTATGAAAGCTGGTCGGTGCCGTTCTCGGTGATCATGGTCATCCCGTTAGGCCTGCTTGGCGCGGCGCTGGCGGCCACGCTGCGCGGCTTAAGTAACGACGTCTATTTCCAGGTGGCGCTGTTGACGACTATTGGCCTGTCGTCGAAGAACGCCATCCTTATCGTTGAATTCGCTGAATCCGCGGTGGATGAGGGCTATTCGCTCTCGCGGGCGGCGATCCGCGCCGCGCAGACCCGTCTGCGCCCGATTGTCATGACCTCGCTGGCATTTATCGCCGGAGTACTGCCGCTGGCCATTGCTACCGGCGCCGGGGCCAACAGCCGCGTGGCGATTGGTACCGGGATTATCGGCGGCACCCTGACGGCGACGCTGCTGGCGGTGTTCTTCGTCCCGCTGTTCTTTGTGCTGGTGAAGCGTCTCTTTACCCGCCCACGTCCTTCTCAGGAGTAAGTTATGTTTCGTTTGAGTTTAATGTTTATCGCGCTCCTGACCGCGGGCTGTGTCTCTCTTGACCCGCACTACGAGCGCCCGGCCGCGCCGGTGCCGGCGACCCTTCCCGGCGCGCACGGCGAATCAACGGCGGTGGTCGGCGACTGGCAAAAAGTGGTCAATGATGCGCGGTTAAAAAAAGTGGTCAGCATCGCGCTTAACAGCAACCGCGATGTGCAAAAGGCATTAGCCGATATTGAAGCCGCTCGCGCCCAGTATGGCGAAACGCGCGCATCGTTGTTTCCCACCGTCGATGCCGAGCTGAGCCATACCCGCAGCAAAACGATCGCCAGCGGCCTAAGTTCTACCTCGCAGGCTGACGGCGCGGTCTCGAGCTTCGAACTGGACTTGTTCGGCAAGAACCAGAGCCTGTCGCGCGCGGCGCGAGAAAGCTGGCTTGCCAGCGAATTCACCGCGCAAAATACCCGACTGACGATGATTGCCGATTTGACCACCGCCTGGGTGACGCTGGCGACGGATAATAGCAATCTGGCGCTGGCGCAGCAGACGATGGATAGCGCGGAGAACTCGCGCAAAATCGTCGCTCGCCAGATGGCGGTGGGCACCGCCTCCGCCGGTGATTTAAGTTCGGCGGAAAGCGTCTATCAGCAGGCGCGAGCCAGCGTCGCCAGCTATCGTACACTGGTGGCGCAGGATAAAAACGCCATTAACCTACTGGCCGGGGAAACCGTGCCGGAGAGCCTGCTGCCCGGTACGCTGGAGAGCCTGGGGGATAACAGCATCGCGCTGGTGCCGGCGGGGGTATCATCATCGGTACTGTTGCGCCGGCCGGATATTCAGGAGGCGGAACATAATCTCAAGAGCGCTAATGCCGATATCGGTGCGGCGCGAGCGAACTTTTTCCCGTCCGTTTCGCTGACCGCCAGCGCCGGGGTCGGCAGCGATTCACTATCGTCGCTGTTTAGCCATGGCATGCAGGTGTGGTCGTTCGCCCCGTCCATCAGCCTGCCGCTGTTCACCGGCGGCAGTAATCTGGCGCAGCTACGCTATGCGCAGGCTGAGAAAAAGGGGCTGATTGCCACCTACGAGAAATCCATTCAGAGCGCCTTTAAGGACGTTGCCGATGCGCTGGCGCGCCGGGAAACGCTGAGTGAACAGCTCGATGCCCAGCAGCAGTATGTTGCCGCCGAGCAGAAGTCGCTGGATATCGCGATGAAGAGTTATCAGGCCGGGGTCGGCGACTATCTGTCGGTGCTGACCGCCCAGCGGACGCTGTGGTCGGCGAAGGCGACGCTGCTGTCGCTGCAGCAGACCGACCTCAATAACCGCATTACGCTCTGGCAATCGCTGGGCGGCGGCGCCAGTTAATGTTCCTCTTCGGACGCGTTATAGCACCTTAATCACTCCTGGCACATGCGTTAACTCCAGATTGCGGTAATAAAATATTCCACCTTTATTACCGCAATATCTCTGGCTATACCTACAATTCTCCTATTATCCCAAGCGTATTAATCGTGATACTCTTCACATGAATGGAATAAAAAATTCCTTATACTGCGCGCAACTGAGAATAACGAGGTTTTTATGAGTATCGACCTGAGCAAACTGCTGACCGAGCGACGCAACGCCAACAGCGCCAACATTGACACCCTCTCCACTGTCGACATGCTGACGGTGATAAACCAGGAAGATCAGCAAGTGGCGCAGGCGATAACGCCTTACTTGCCGCAGATAGCGGAAGTCGTAGATAAAGTGGCGGCGGCGCTGCGGGCCGGGGGACGGCTGATTTACATCGGCGCTGGCACGTCGGGGCGTTTGGGTATTCTGGACGCCAGCGAATGCCCGCCGACCTTTGGCACCCGTCCGGAACAGGTGGTGGGGATTATCGCCGGCGGACATAAAGCGATTCTGAGCGCCGTGGAAAACGTGGAAGACAATAAAGCGCAAGGGGCGATGGATCTGCAAAACCTAAACTTCAGCAACCGTGATGTACTGGTGGGGCTGGCGGCCAGCGGGCGTACGCCGTACGTCATTGGCGCGATGGAATACGCCCATAGCCAAAATGCGTTTGTCGCTATCGTCAGCTGTAACCCGCACGGTGAAATGGCGCAGCTGGCGGATGTCGCAATTACCCCGGTGGTCGGCCCGGAAGTGGTTACCGGATCGACCCGCCTGAAAGCCGGCACCGCACAGAAACTGGTGCTGAACATGATCTCCACCGGGGCGATGATCCGCATCGGCAAGGTCTACAGCAACCTGATGGTGGATGTCGAAGCGACCAACGCCAAGCTGATTGAGCGCCAGGTGTCTATCGTGATGGAAGCGACCGACTGCGATCGCGCCACCGCGCAGAATGCGCTGGATGCCTGTGGCCGCCACTGTAAGACGGCGATTGTGATGGTGTTGGCTGACTTAAGCGCTGCAGAAGCGCAGTCGCTGCTGGCGAAAAACAACGGTTATATCCGCAAGGCGCTAAGCAACACCTGAGCGCCGACAGACAGGTAACAGGCAATGGCAAAAATAACTAAAGAGATGATAGCGCGGATCCTGGCTCACGTCGGCGGGGCCGCAAACGTGGCGCAGGCGGGTAACTGCATGACGCGCCTGCGCTTGACCCTGCGCGATGAAAGCCTGGCCGATAGCGCCGCCATTCGCCAGATTGACGGCGTGATGGGGGTTATCGTCAGCGATGAACAGTTCCAGGTGGTATTAGGTCCCGGCAAGGCGCAGACCGCCGCAGAAATGATGAACGGCCTGATGGAAGCGGCGCCGCAGGCAGCCACCTCGCTGGCGGATGTGGCAGCGGAGAAAAAGCAGGCGTTAAAGAGTAAGCAGACCAGCGGGGTACAGAAGTTTCTCGCGAAGTTCGCCACTATTTTTACGCCGCTGATCCCCGGCTTTATCGCCGTCGGGCTGTTGTTAGGCTTCGCCACGCTGGCGGAACAAATCTTCGTGCTGGAGAACGCGCATCCTAACGCCAGTCTGGTGGCGCTGATTGGTTATATGAAGGTATTCAGCAAAGGGATGTTTACCTTCCTGAGTATCCTGATTGGCTATAACGCTCAGAAAGCCTTCGGCGGTTCGGGCGTGAACGGCGCGATTATCGCCTCGCTGTTCGTGCTGGGCTACAACCCGGAAGCGACCAGCGGATTCTACGCCGGAATTTCGACCTTCTTCGGTCATGGTATCGACCCGCGCGGCAATATTATCGGCGTGCTAATCGCCTCGATTCTTGGCGCGTGGGTGGAGCGTCAGGTGCGGCGGATAATGCCCGCTAACCTCGATATGATCCTTACCTCGGCGGTGACGCTGCTGATTATGGGCGCGGTGACCTTTACGGTGATTATGCCGATTGGCGGCTGGCTGTTTACCGGTATGTCGTGGCTGTTCCTGCATCTTAACGGCAATCCGTTTGGCTCGGCGGTGCTGGCCGGGCTGTTCCTGCTGGCGGTGATGTTCGGCGTGCATCAGGGGTTTGTGCCGGTCTATTTTGCGCTGGTGGATGCGCAGGGCTTTAACTCGCTGTTTCCTATCCTGGCGATGGCCGGGGCTGGGCAGGTGGGTGCAGCGCTGGCGCTGTTCTGGCGCGCGAAGCGCGATTCGCTGCTGCGAACCCAAATCAAAGGGGCGATTATTCCGGGCTTCCTCGGTATTGGCGAACCGCTGATTTACGGCGTGACCTTGCCGCGCATGAAACCGTTTATCACCGCCTGTATCGGCGGCGCCTGCGGCGGCTTCTTCGTGGGCCTGATTGCCTGGCTGGGGCTGCCGGTGGGCCTGAACACGGTGTTTGGCCCGTCCGGGCTGGTGGCGCTGCCGCTGATGACCTCCGGTAGCGGAATTTATGCCGGGATGGCGGTGTACGCCGGCGGTCTGGCGGTTTCGTATTTATGCGGTTTTGTCCTCACCTGGCTGTTCGCCAGTAAAAACGTTGACCTGAGTTAAGCGTATTTCCACGGATATGGTTAGGCATTCGGCCGGTAGCCCCGGTAAGCGTAAGCGCTACCGGGGAAGGCGCTTAGACGATTTTCATCTTATTGATACCTTTTCGTGTTTAAAAATCGAGCACAAAATCGTTATAGTTTTGCTCGAAAAATAATAATGATTTTCCATGGACTGATGGGGTACTGATGATGAAATTGCGTTTACGCACGGCGGCGGCAGTGATGCTGGCTGGCCTGCTGTTAGCGGGCTGTGACCAGAAGAATGACAATGCCAAACACATAAAAGTCGGCGTGATTAACGGCGCGGAACAGGATGTGGCGGAAGTGGCGAAGAAGGTGGCGAAAGAAAAGTATGGCCTCGACGTCGAGCTGGTGGGCTTTAGCGGCTCGCTGTTGCCGAACGATGCTACCAACGCCGGGGAGCTGGATGCCAACGTCTTCCAGCATCGTCCCTATCTGGAACAAGACAACAAAGCGCACGGCTACCACCTGGTGGCCATCGGCAATACTTTCGTCTTTCCCATGGCCGGCTATTCGCGCAAGATTAAATCCGTTGCCGATATTAAAGATGGCGCGACCATCGCCATTCCCAATGACCCGACCAACCTCGGCCGCGCGCTATTGTTATTGCAAAAAGAGCAGCTGATTACCCTCAAAGCGGGTACCGGCCTGCTGCCGACGGCGGTGGATATCACCAGTAACCCGCGAAACCTGAAAATTATGGAGCTGGAGGGCGCGCAGCTGCCGCGGGTGCTGGACGATCCGAAGGTCGATGTCGCCATTATCAGTACCACCTACCTGCAGCAAACCGGGTTATCTCCGGTACGCGACGGCATCTTTATTGAAGACAAAAACTCGCCGTACGTGAACATCATTGTGGCGCGTGAAGACAATAAAGATGCCGAAAACGTGAAAGAGTTTATGCAGTCGTACCAGTCGCCGGAAGTGGCGAAGGCGGCAGAAACCATCTTCAACGGCGGCGCGGTACCGGGCTGGTAATCATCTACGCTGCGCCATCAGGTGCAGCAGCGGCACCAGAGACAGCCCGTCCGGCATTTCGCCGCGGGCGATCAGCTGGTTTATCTCCTCGAAGGTAAACCAGCCGGTTTCCATCACTTCATCCTGATCTGCGTCCATGCCAACCCAGCTTAAATCGGTGGCGAGCCAGGTGATAAACAGCTGGTCGCTGCTGCCGTATGACGGGTTGTAGCGGATGATTTCCTCAGCGTGTTGCGCCTGCCAGCCGGTCTCTTCGCGCAGTTCGCGCAGCGCGGCGACGGCGGGTTCTTCGCCTTCATCGACGCCGCCTGACGGGATAGCCCACACCACCTTATCGATCAGATAGCGGTAATGGCGAATTAGCAGCACTTTGTCATCCTGGAGCGCCACAATCCCGACCGCCGGGCGCGGATAGTGAATGGAATAAAAGTCGCGCCGCTCGCCGGGGGCGACATCAATACCTACCTTGCGCATGCTGAACCATGGTGTTTCGGCGATGATCTGCGGATTATGCATATCGGCGGCGGTCAGTTTCTTTTTCATCCTGCCATTCCTGTAGAAAGTTTAATCTTCAGAACAACATAGCCGGCTGCGATTGGCAACCGTCGCAGGTTGGCCCGATTCCATCGATCATTGCCCAAATGCCCATATTACGCCAGGCTGGTACGCAATACGATGTTCGTCAGATTACCCCACAGAGGAACGCTAACATGAACATCACTCATATCCGTAATGCTACACAGATTATTGAATACGCAGGTAAAAAATTCCTGATCGACCCGATGCTGGCGGACAAAGGCGCCTGGCCGGGATTTCCAGGAACCGCGCGCAGCGAGCTGCGCAATCCGCTGGTGGCGCTGCCGTTTTCCCGTGAAAAAATTATCGACGTCGATGCGGTTATCGTCACCCATACCCATGACGATCATTGGGACGAGGCGGCGATCGCCACGATCCCAAAAACTCTGCCGGTTTTCGTCCAGCATGAGGCCGACGCCGCGCTGCTGCGCAGCCAGGGATTTCAGGATATCCGCCTGCTGTCGGCAAACAGTGAATTTGCCGGCGTAAATCTGCAGAAAACCACTTCCGGGCAACATGGCAGCGACCGTACCTATGCGGTACCGGCGATGGCTGAACGTCTGGGCGAGGCCTGCGGCGTGGTGTTCCGTCATCCGCAGGAAAAGACGCTGTGGCTGGTTGGCGATACCATCTGGCGCGATGAGATTGAAGCCGACATGCTGAAGCTGCGCCCGGATGTGGTGGTGCTGAACGCCGGCTACGCTCACGTTATCGGCTTTGGCCCGATCATCATGGGCAAAGAGGACCTGCTGAAGGCGCATTTCGCCCTGCCGGAAGCGAAAATCATGGCCATCCACCTGGAGGCGGTCAACCATTGTCTGGTGAGCCGCGAAGAGATGCGCCAGTACGTCGCGGATAATCAGATTGCCGGGGTAGTGAGTATTCCGCAGGATGGGGAAACCGTTGTTTATTAACCTGCTCAAGGGGAAGGGATGATGACATTAACCGACGTGGCGATTGTCGCCGTAGAAGGCTTTAGCCCGTTTCATTATGCCGTCCCCTGCATGCTGTTTGGCGATACGGTCTCGGAAACCAAACGTTTTAATCTGCAGATTTGCGCCGAACAGCCGGGATTACTCAGCGCCCGCGACGGCTTTGCGCTGTACGCCAGCGGCGATTTTACCGCGATGGAACAGGCGGATATCGTGGTGGTGCCCTACTGGGGCGAGGTCAACCAGCGCCCGCCGCAGGCGTTGATCGCGAGTTTGGTTCGAGCGCGCGATAACGGTGCGGAAATCGTCGGCCTGTGCCTCGGCGCGTTTGTCCTTGGCTACGCCGGGCTGCTCGACGGTAAGCGGGCGGCGACCCACTGGGAGTTCGAGCAGGATTTCCAGCGCCTGTTTCCGCAGGTTCAGCTTGATATCAACGCCCTGTACGTCGATGACCAGAAGGTGATTACCTCGGCGGGGACCGCCGCGGCGCTGGATTGCTGCCTGTATATCATTCGCCAGCGTTTTGGCAGCCTCGCCGCCAACCAGATCGCCCGGCGGATGATCGTGCCGCCGCACCGCGAGGGCGGCCAGGCGCAGTTTATCGCCCAGCCGGTGCCGCGCAACACCCGCGATGCGCGGATTAATTGTCTACTGGATTATCTGCAGCAGCACATTGCCGAGCCGCATAATCTTGATTCGCTGGCCGAGGTGGTGGCGATGAGCCGCCGTACCCTGACCCGCCACTTCGCCAGGGCGACCGGGATGAGCATTGCCGACTGGTTGACCGCTGAACGTCTGCGCCGCAGCCAGAGCCTGCTCGAAGCGGGGGATTTGCCGGTCGAGCAGGTGGCGGAAGCAGTGGGCTATCTCTCCGCCGTGACCTGGCGCCAGCAGTTTAAAGCGCGTTTTGGCGTTAGCCCGACGGAGTGGCGGCGGACTTTCCGCCGCGGCGTTTAGCCGGCGAGAGTCGAACTGTCGATCACGAAGCGATATTTCACGTCGCCCTTGACCATTCTTTCCCAGGCTTCGTTGATCTGATCGGCGCGAATCAGCTCAATATCGGCGACGATGCCGTGTTCGGCGCAGAAGTCGAGCATCTCCTGGGTTTCCGGGATACCGCCGATCATCGAGCCGGCAATCGAGCGGCGGCGGAAGATCAGATTGAACACTTCCGGCGATGGATGCGGCGTGGCCGGGGCGCCAACCAACGTCATGGTGCCATCGCGTTTCAGCAACGTGGTGAAGGCATCGAGATTGTGCGGCGCCGCCACGGTGTTGAGGATGAAATCGAAACTTTTGACGTGGGCCGCCATTTCGTCTTCGTTGCGCGACACCACGACCTCATCCGCGCCCAACGCTCTGGCCGCGTCGCGCTTGGATTCCGAGGTGGTAAAGGCCACCACGTGGGCCCCCATGGCGTGGGCCAACTTGATCCCCATATGTCCCAGACCGCCGATGCCGACGATGCCGACTTTTTTGCCCGGCCCGGCGTGCCAGTGGCGTAGCGGCGAATAGGTCGTGATCCCGGCGCACAACAGCGGCGCGACGGCGGCGAGCTGCGCTTCGGGATGGTTTATCCGCAGTACGTAGCGTTCATTGACCACGATCTGCTGTGAATAACCGCCCAGCGTATGCCCCGGCGCGTCCTGGGTCGGCCCGTTATAGGTCAGCACCATATGGTCACAGTAGTTCTCCAGCCCTTCAGCGCACTCCTCGCACTGCTTACAGCTATCCACCATACAGCCGACGCCCACCAGATCGCCGACGGCGTAACCTGAGACGGCATCGCCGACCGCCGTCACCCGGCCAACGATTTCATGGCCCGGCACGCAGGGATACAGCGTCCCGGCCCATTCCGCTCGCGCCTGATGGAGATCGGAATGGCAGACGCCGCAGTATGCAATAGCGATCTGCACATCTTGTGGGCCGGGTTCGCGGCGGGTGATAGACATCGATTCGAGCGGCTGGCTGGCGGAGTACGTACCTATAGCGTTGATCTGCATAGCATTACCTCTTGTGCAATAGCGTGATAAATCAAGCGGAAGGGGGTGAGTGTTTTTTGCGCGGCAAGGGTAAGCTTAGCCTGGTTAGGGCAGGATGAGAAAAGCGCAGTTCGAAGGGTTAAAGAAGGCGCCTCACCGAGGTGAGGCGCTCGTGATATCAAGGCGCGATGGGTGTCAGATAATCCAGCCGCAGCGGCTCGGCGAGCAGGCTCTCCATCTGGCCGATAAAGGCCTGGAAGTAGGGCTGGGCGATATGCTCATCCAGCGCCTGCTGGTCGCGCCAGGACTCACGCATGTAGAAGGTATCCGGCGCGTCGCGCAGCTGAAACAGCGCGTAGTCGAGATTGCCCGGCTCCTCGCGGGTTGGCAGCAGCAGCGCCTGCAGCGCGTCGCGCAGGGCCTCGGTTTGCCCGGCTTTCGCCTTCAGAACCGCGATAAGCGCAATGGTGTCGTCGCGCATTTAGAAACCCTCCAGCACGATTTTGCCGACCGAGCGCCCGGTTTCCAGCTTAGCGTGGGCTTTTTGCAGGTTGGCGGCGTTGATGGTTCCGTAGTGCTCGCCAAGGGTGGTGCGCAGCGTGTTATCGTCAATCAACGCGGCGACGCGGGTCAGTAGCTGATGTTGGGCGATCATGTCATCCGTCTCAAACATTGAGCGGGTGAACATAAATTCCCAGTGCAGCGAAATGCTTTTCGCTTTCAGCGGCACCACGTCCAGGCTCTCCGGGTCATCAATCAGCGTCAGCTTACCCTGCGGGGCGAGCGCGGCGATCAGTTCGTTAAAATGCTGATCGGTATTGGTCAGGCTGGCGACGTGGGTCACGGCATGAATGCCGATTTTCGCCAGTTCTTCACCGAGCGGCTTGCTGTGGTCAATGACGTGATGCGCCCCGGCCTCGCGTACCCACTTCTGGCTTTCCGGGCGCGATGCGGTACCAATTACCGTCATGTTGGTGAGTTTGCTGGCCAACTGGGTGAGGATAGAGCCAACGCCGCCCGCCGCGCCGACAATCAGCAGCGTATCTCCGTCGTTACCGCCTTCCTGCACGCCAAGGCGGTGGAACAGCAATTCCCAGGCGGTGATAGCGGTCAGAGGCAGCGCGGCGGCGGCGGCATTCTCCAGCGAGCGCGGCTTCAGCGCCACGATGCGTTCATCAACCAGTTGCAGTTCGCTGTTACTGCCGGGACGGCCCAGCGCGCCGGCGTACCACACTTCATCGCCCGGCGTGAATAGCGTCACCGCATCGCCAACGGCTTTCACCACGCCAACCGCATCCCAGCCCAGCACCCGCGGGGTATCGGCATTAAAACTGGCGCGCACTTTGGTGTCGACCGGGTTCACCGAAATGGCTTTGACCTCGACCAGTAGATCGTGCCCCTGCGCCTGCGGATCCGGCAGATCGATATCGCGTAAAAAGGGGATGTTGCTGCCGTCGGCGGCGGCATGGGTAATGGCAATGGCTTTCATAGGTTCTCCGGTCTACAAAAAGGATTCATGGTGCGAATGCGTCGAGGATAGACCGCTCTACCGTCGGGAAAAACGGCCCGGCGGCGATAACAGTTATATAAAAAAAGTGAAAATCGGCGACACCACCCATCCTGCGCCCGCCTGTCACTACAGATAAACAGTGCGATGGTCAGGTACCAGGACCATGATGGTTCAACAATATAAATTATCACAAGCATAGCGTTTCATATTTGAGAAAGTTTCCTCCTCCATGTCGCAAATATTAATATCACTCCGGCAGAATAATAATATTGCGTTATGGCTCAAGGTTTATACCTTGACTCCCGACATCCTGCGTGCGATTTTTCTTCTATCAAATAATAAACAGAGTTTCATATTTGGAACAAAAATAAAACCATCGTGCTATTTAATTAAGAGTTTCACCACTGAGACAAAATAATAAGTCGATATTAATCGACGGTCTTCTATCGCTTATAAAAATAAAGTGAGGGATGTGCTATGCGTAAAATACTCCTTTCGCTGCTGCTGGCTGCCGTGACCAGCGGGCTGGCGCTGGCGGACGACGGTAAGCCGTTCCCGCATATCGGCTGGCGCAGCGCGGATAATCTCGCCGGGCTGGATTTCGGCGGCGCGCTGCGGGCAAACTATCGCTATGAAGACTGGAAAGGCAGTAATTATCGCAACCCGCCGCATCTGCGTTTTGATACCTTCCGTATCGACAGCAGCGGCTTCTATGATAATTATTTCTTTGATGCCGGGTTCTGGTTTCAGGATCACCGTAAATACGCCATCGACCGCGCTTACGTAGGGTATCGCTTCGACAATAATAATAATATCCAGCTGGGGATCCCCGGCAAACCATTTGGCCTTGAACCTTATCCGCAATTTGGCTGGTCCTATGGTATTCCGTTTTATTTAGGCTTTGGCGTTAGCGCCGGTAGCGGCGTGAACTATCAATATCATGATAATAACTGGTCACTGGATGTGGCCTATTTCCCATGGATGGAACCGGAGAATTTGCGCTATGCGCCGGACGTTGGCGATTACGATCGGCTGAAAAACACTATCTATCCGACTCAGCATCAACAGCATAATGAAAAGCGCGACCAGGTGAACGTGCGTATTGCGCGGGATTTTCACGGCGGCGGCTGGAATAACGAGCTGGGCGGCTCGCTGGCGCTGGCGCGGTTGCACAACCGCGAGACCGACGACGACGGCACCTTCTGGGCGGCAGGCGTGCACGGCATGTTACATAACGGGCCGTGGCAGCTGACCTCGCAGTTGATTCGCTACCAATACGATCCGAAGAACCCGGCGGGCGTCAGCGACGATACGATTCTGATGGGCGGCAACGGCCTGACGCCGGCCTACCTGATACCGGCAAAAGCGACGACCGCGTCGCTGAACGTCGCCCGCGATGTCGACGTGAAGTGGGGCGGCGTATCGAAGCTGCGTTTTTACAACGACTACAGCGTGCTGTGGAAAGATAAAAGCGGCTGGAGCGATTCGCAGATGAACACCCTTGGCGTACAGGTCTTTGCGCTGCCGGTGATGTTCTGGGTCGATCTCAGCTGGGCGAAGAACGTTAATCCGTGGGGCGGCGCGCTGAACGCCACCGGCTGGACCAGCACCCAGTCCGAGGGCAGCGGCAAATGGTACTTCCGCACCAACGTTAATATTGGTTATTACTTCTGAGGCGGGAATTTTCCCTGCTCGCGCTGCGCTCAGCAGGGCTACGGTTCTGCGCCGTCTGGTAGCCCGGGTAAGGCGCTAGCCGCCACCCGGGGACCTTTCTTGCTCGCGCTATCGGGTATGTTGCAGCGTGCCGTTGACGCTTTTCAATGAGTTAGCCCCCATAAGCCCCAGATGATTTTGCTTGTGAGGGGGTAGGGGATCCTGAGCTACTCACCTCTATAGCTGGTCAGCCCCATATGCGGCTGACTGGCGTCAGCACGTTGATGAATGAGTTCAGCGGCGGTATATCCGGTGCAGGCAAAATGTAACTTGTTCTGGATTGTTTGAAAAAACTGCGTGGTTTCTTTTAGCGATGGTTGATAGTCAGCCGCTAATGCAAAAATCTCTCGCACCCGCAAATAAACGCGGCGTTCGCTGGCGCGAATATCGCGGATACGCTCCAGCATCTCATCGAAATAGTCGGGCACTGCCGATGAACCCACAGGCGGATTCTTCAGCCGCTCATCGTCCATCACAAAACCTTTGATCAGGTATTCCTGGAGCGTCTGGGTCGCCCACTGGCGGAACTGCGTGCCGCGAGAGGAGCGAACGCGATAGCCAACAGCGAGTATGGCTTCAAGGTTGTAATGGTCTATCTCTCTGGAAACCTGGCGTTTTCCTTCCAGGCGAACTATCCGGAATTTCCGGATAGTTGAATTTCGAGCAAGTTCACCTTCAGAGAAGATATTGATTAAATGCTCATTAATAGTCCGAACGTCTTTATCGTACAGTTCAGCCATTGTCGCCTGGGATAACCAGATTGTGTCTGACTCAAAGCGGCATTCAACGCGCACTTTCCCATCACCGCTGGCAAACATAATGAACTCACCTGCTGGGGACGACGTTATATTTTCCTTTGCCATATGGTCTCCGGGTCAACCTGTTCACAACGGTAGAGTATGTCAGAAGCGGGGCAGAAATTTCATTAGACGAACGATTAATCTGGCGCATTTGCGAGCGGTTATCCGGAAAGTGAAGGTATTAAGACGCGGGAATTTTCCCTGCTCGCGCTGCGCTCAGCAGGGCTACGGTTCTGCGCCGTCTGGTAGCCCGGGTAAGGCGCTAGCCGCCACCCGGGGTTTTTCTTGCTCGCGCTATCAGGTATGTTGCAGCGTGCCGTTGACGCTTTTCAGCGATTGTTGAATATGCCGTAATTCGGCTGTTAGTTTCTCTTCTTTATCGCTGAGAGGCAGCAATACAATGCAGCCATCCATCACCTTAACCGTGACCGGCTTCCCGGTATCGAATCCCGCTTCGCGTAGCCACTTGCCGGAAAGGGTAAGACTTGGTGTACTGGTATCCCGGCCATTGGGCCGATAGCCAACCAGCAGCTGACGTTCGGTTCCGCTAACGATGATATCTGGGGGTAGAATGCAAATCAGCCATAATCAACTCCTTGATAGTTGGTGAGGTTAGCTCTCATCAGGTATTGCGAGTACTTGATGGGGTCGATTAATTTAACTCTCCACTCGGCTGGGAACACCAACAATCTCCATTTTTATAACCCCTTCATAAGTGAATATTGATGTCAGACCTTTCCTTACCCGACCATAAAAAGCAATATCGATCATATTAAGTGCTCTGACATGTTCATTTGATAGCCTTGCGTTCTGCGACCTGGTGGCCATCAATTGTTTAAAAATATCTATTTTGAGCGTCTTTCTATCAGTATATCTTTTAATAAATTTCTGAACTTGAACGGCAACAACAGGGCTGATTAAAGTCACTATCACCGTTGTGATCGATAGCATTAAACTCATTTTAGAATCCATATTTTTATAAGATATAAAGTTAGAATAAAAAAAAGAATTCAATAGGATAGGCTAACTGTAAGATATTGGATACATGCCGAATGGCCGATAGAGGATGAGAAACTTTGGCGGAAGATCACAGGAGTTGAACCTGCCCGGGACCGCTGGCGGCCCCAACTGGATTTGAAGTCCAGCCACCTCACCGGAGATGACGATCTTCCGCGCCTCGATTGCTACATGGAGGCGGGCGCATTATAGCTACTTTCAGGCATTTACCACATACCTAAACGCACTTTTTTACTGTTAAAACTGGACTTTGCAGAACAGTCTGAGACAAATCCGTTCAAAATCCATGGGTTACACTTTTTCACACTCTTTCGGGCTACCGCGATCACAGAAAACAAGAAACGTAATTTGATAACGAGATATCGCAATTCATCTTACTGCGCCAAAGGTTTAAAAAAACCGTAACCGGTACCAATCCGCGGTGCCGCTAAGGGAATAGTGCGCAAATGAAAGATCATATTCTGTCCGTCAAAGAGAAAATTGGCTACGGTATGGGTGACGCCGCCAGCCACATCATTTTTGATAACGTCATGTTATACATGATGTTTTTCTACACCGATATTTTCGGTATCCCCGCCGGCTTTGTCGGCACCATGTTCCTGCTGGCGCGGGCGCTGGATGCGATTTCCGACCCGTGCATGGGCCTGCTTGCCGACCGTACCCGCAGCCGCTGGGGTAAGTTCCGCCCGTGGATCCTCTTCGGCGCTATCCCGTTCGGCCTCGTCTGCGTGCTGGCTTACAGCTCGCCGGATTTAAGCCACAACGGCAAGCTGATCTACGCCGCCGTGACCTACACGCTGCTGACCCTGCTCTACACCGTAGTGAATATCCCCTACTGCGCGCTCGGCGGCGTGATCACCGACAACCCGACGCAGCGCATCTCGCTGCAGTCCTGGCGCTTCGTGCTGGCGACGGCGGGGGGCATGCTCTCCACCGTGCTGATGATGCCGCTGGTCAACTTTATCGGCGGCGAAAATAAAGCGCTGGGCTTCCAGGGCGGCATTGCGGTGCTCTCGGTGGTCGCCTTCCTGATGCTGGCCTTCTGTTTTTTCACCACCAAAGAGCGTGTCGAAGCGCCGCCGAGCAGTACCTCGATGCGTGAAGACCTGCGCGATATCTGGCGCAACGACCAGTGGCGCATCGTTGGCGTACTCACCATCCTCAATATCCTCGCGGTCTGCGTTCGCGGCGGCGCGATGATGTACTACACCACCTGGATCATGGGCTCGGCGGCGCTGTTCACCGTCTTCCTCACCACCTACTGCGTCGGCAACCTGATTGGCTCGGCGCTGGCGAAGCCGTTGACCGACTGGAAATGCAAAGTCAGCGTCTTCTGGTGGACCAACGCCCTCCTGGCGGTGCTCAGCGTGGCGATGTTCTTCGTACCGATGGACGCCGAAATCACCATGTTCGTCTTTATCTTCATCATTGGCGTACTGCACCAGCTGGTGACGCCAATCCAGTGGGTGATGATGTCCGACACCGTCGACTACGGCGAATGGTGCAACGGCAAACGCCTGACCGGCATCAGCTTCGCCGGCACCCTGTTTGTGCTTAAGTTGGGGCTGGCGCTGGGCGGCGCGCTGATCGGCTGGATGCTGGCCGGCGGCGGCTATGACGCCGCCGCTAAAACCCAGAACAGCGCCACCCTCACCATCATTATCGCCTTGTTCACCCTCGTTCCGGCGGTGTGCTACCTGCTGAGCGCGGTAATCGCCAAACGCTACTACACGCTAAAAACGCCGTTCCTGAAAAAAATGATGGCCGAGCTGGCCGAGGGCGCGCGTCGCAACGAACAAGAGTTCACGGCAGCCCCGATCGAAAAAGAATGGCAAAACTAAGAGGACGTTTTAATGAAAATCAGTGATGGAAACTGGCTCATTCAACCAGGGCTCAACCTGATCCAACCCGTACAGGTTTACGAGGTGGAGCAGCAGGGTAATGAAATGGTGGTCTATGCCGCGCCGCGCGATGTCCGCGAACGCGCCTGGCAGCTGGATACGCCATTGTTCACCCTGCGCTTTTTCTCGCCTCAGGAAGGGATAATCGGCGTGCGCATGGAGCACTTCCAGGGCGCGCTGGATAACGGCCCGCACTATCCGCTGAACGTGCAGAAAGACGTCCATGTCGAAATAGAAAATACGGCCGAGTTCGCCGAGCTGAAAAGCGGCAGCCTCAGCGTGCGGGTGACGAAAGGTGAATTTTGGGCGCTGGATTTTCTGCGCGACGGCGTGCGTATCACCGGTAGCCAACTGAAAAACAACGGCTACGTGCAGGATAGTAAGACCCAGCGCAACTACATGTTTGAGCGCCTCGACCTCGGCGTCGGCGAAACCGTCTACGGCCTCGGCGAGCGCTTTACCGCGCTGGTGCGCAACGGCCAGACGGTAGAAACCTGGAACGAAGACGGCGGCACCAGCACCGAGCAATCCTACAAAAACATTCCGTTCTACCTGACCAACCGCGGCTACGGCGTACTGGTGAATCATCCGCAGCGCGTCTCCTTCGAGGTGGGCTCGGAGAAAGTCTCTAAAGTCCAGTTTAGCGTTGAAGGCGAATATCTCGAGTACTTCGTGATCGACGGCCCGACGCCGAAAGCGGTGCTTAACCGCTATACGCAGTTCACCGGCCGTCCGGCGCTGCCGCCGGCATGGTCGTTCGGTCTGTGGCTGACGACCTCGTTCACCACCAACTATGACGAAGCGACGGTAAATAGCTTTATCGATGGCATGGCCGAGCGCCATCTGCCGCTGCACGTCTTCCACTTCGACTGCTTCTGGATGAAGGCCTTCCAGTGGTGCGATTTTGAATGGGATCCGCTAACTTTCCCGGACCCGGAAGGGATGATCAAGCGCCTGAAGGCGAAAGGGCTGAAGGTCTGCGTGTGGATCAACCCGTACATCGGCCAGCGCTCGCCGGTGTTCAAGGAGCTGAAAGAGAAGGGGTACCTGCTGAAGCGCCCGGACGGTTCGCTGTGGCAGTGGGATAAGTGGCAGCCGGGGCTGGCGATTTATGACTTCACCAACCCGGAAGCCTGCCAGTGGTACGCCGACAAGTTAAAAGGTCTGGTAGCGATGGGGGTCGATTGCTTCAAGACCGACTTCGGCGAGCGTATCCCGACCGACGTGCAGTGGTTTGACGGTTCCGATCCGCAGAAAATGCACAACCACTACGCATTCATCTATAACGAGCTGGTGTGGAAGGTGCTGAAAGAGACCGTCGGCGAGCAGGAGGCGGTGCTGTTCGCCCGCTCCGCCTCGGTTGGGGCGCAGCAGTTCCCGGTGCACTGGGGCGGTGACTGCTACGCCAATTACGAATCGATGGCGGAAAGCCTGCGCGGCGGGCTGTCGATCGGCATGTCCGGCTTCGGCTTCTGGAGTCACGATATCGGCGGTTTCGAAAACACCGCGCCGGCCCACGTTTATAAGCGCTGGTGCGCCTTTGGCCTGCTCTCCAGCCACAGCCGCCTGCACGGCAGCAAATCCTATCGTGTGCCGTGGGCCTACGACGAAGAGTCCTGTGACGTGGTGCGCCACTTCACGCAGCTGAAATGCCGCATGATGCCGTATCTCTATCGCCAGGCGGCGCTGGCCAACGAGTTCGGCACTCCGATGTTGCGCGCGATGATGCTCGAATTCCCGGACGATCCGGCCTGCGACTATCTCGACCGCCAGTATATGCTCGGCGATTCGGTCCTGGTGGCGCCGGTGTTCTCTGAAGCGGGCGAGGTGAAGTTTTATCTGCCGGAAGGGCGCTGGACGCACCTGTGGCATAACGATGAATTGCCGGGTAGCCGCTGGCATAAGCAGCGTCACGATGCACTGAGCCTGCCGGTCTACGTTCGTGACAACACCCTGCTGGCGCTGGGCAACAACGACCAGAAACCCGATTATGCCTGGCATGAAGGCACCGCCTTCCAGCTGTTCCAGCTTGGCGATGGCAATGAAACGGTCTGTCAGGTTCCGGCGGCCGACGGTTCCGCGATCTTCACTCTGAAGGCGAAGCGCCAGGGTAACACCATCACCGTGAGCGGCGAAGGCGAAGCCCGCGGCTGGACGCTGTGTCTGCGCAATATCCCGCAGATAGCGGGCGTGGAGGGTGGGACTCAGGCCGGCAGTGAACTGGGCGTGGTGGTGAGCGCCGAGGACAATGCGCTGACGATTTCGCTGTAAATAACAACTCCCGCAGCATATCGCGGGAGTTATTCTTTCTGCGAATTTGAGATCGTTATCACGTATATTAATGACTGAAATGTGATCTGACGTATAAATATTGGTCCTTTCTCTGTCTTGTCTTATTTCTGTCCGGATATCCGGACACGATTTAGTATTGTTGTTTACTCCCCGCCTCCCTATATTTATCCTCAATGATTTTCATAGAGATCGCGTCGTATAGCGATATCTTATTGGCATTAATCTGCTATGCAATAAGGGTAAATAATGCAAATGGTTACCTCGCGACAGAACAGATTATTAAAATTTCTCTTGCCTAAACGAGAATACGTTACGTTATTAAAAATGGCTGAATACTTAAATGTTTCAGAAAAAACAGTTCAGCGTGACTTACGTTTTCTTGAACAATGGCTTTCTGACTGGAAAATCAGTATTGATAAACGTGCCGGCGCGGGCGTCATGCTATTGGCTGATAACGTCGCCGATCTGTTGCAATTAGACCAGTTACTCAGTAGCGAAAGCGATGATACAGATGCCATGATGAATAATTCCCGGCGTGTGAAAATTGCTTCTCACTTATTAAGTGAAACGCCGCGCGAAACATCGATCAGTAAATTGTCTGAACGTTATTTTATTAGCAGCGCCTCAATTGTGAATGATTTAAAAGTGATCGAATCATGGATTAGGCCACTGGGTCTGATGCTCATTCGTAGCCAGAGCGGCACTCATATTGAGGGGAGTGAATCCCATGTTCGCCAGGCTATGGCCTTATTAATTAATGGTGTTATTAACCATAATGAACCAGGAAATATTATTCACTCCCGTCTGGATAGCGGTAGCTATAAAGCCCTGGTGCATTATTTCGGTGAAGAAGATGTTATCTTTGTGCAGTCGCTTCTTCAGGATATGGAACGAAAATTAAGTTGGTCGCTGGGCGAGCCGTATTACGTCAATATTTTCACCCATATCCTGATTATGATGTATCGCATCACCCGCGGCAATGCATTACCGCGCCGGGAACAGGGACATCCGTTATTTGATGAGTCCATCTTTCGTATCGCGCAGAATATGCTGCAAAAAATTGAGGCCCGCATTGCCCACCCTTTACCAGAGGACGAAAGCTGGTTTATTTATCAATACATTATTTCGTCCGGCATGCTGGTGGAAGAGCGTGATGATGTCAGCATGCTGCGCAATATACGCTCCAGCGATGAGGCCCGGCAAATCACCTCCCGGCTGATCGCCCTGTTTTCCTCGGTGGTTGATATCGATCTGACGCATGACACCGCGTTATATGAAGGGTTGCTCATTCATATCAAGCCGCTGCTCAACCGGCTGAATTATCGTATCTATATCCGTAATCCGCTGCTGGAAGATATCAAGGGCGAATTAACAGAGGTGTGGCCATTAACTCTGCGGGTGGTGAATCAGGTATTTGCCGCCTGGGGCGAGAACGCGGTTTCGGAAGATGAAGTGGGTTATTTAACCGTGCATTTCCAGGCCGCGATGGAGAGGCAGGTGGCCAGAAAGCGGGTACTGCTGGTGTGTTCGACCGGGATTGGTACCTCGCATCTGTTGAAAAGCCGGGTCCTCAGGGCCTTTCCTGACTGGACCATCGTCGGCGTACTGCCTGCGGGTAGTCTACATACGCTACAGCGACAGGATGATATTGAATTGGTCATTTCAACCATTCATCTGCCGGAGATTGCGTTACCGGTAGTCTATGTCACGGCTTTTTTTAACGATGCCGATATTAAGCGGGTAACAGAAAAAGTTATCACCGAGAAATTACACCATGCTGCAACGTCAACTGCCAGCAATGAAATTTTATATCCATGAGGTAAATAATATGGACATCAGCCGGATTTTAAATACTAAGCGTGTATTGCTGGATATGAAGGCCACGACTAAAGCGGAAGTTATTGAAGAATTAACCGACCTGCTGCAGAAAGATGGGGCCATAAGCTGTCGCGAAACGTTTATTCAGGACGTTTGGCAGCGTGAGTCGGAAGGTTCGACCGGATTTGAAAACCACATCGCTATTCCTCATGGAAAATCATCCGCGGTGCTGAATACTACGCTCGCCATTGGCCGTACTCGTCAGGATATTGCCTGGGAAACGCTTGATGGAAGCCAGGTTCGTTGCATTATTTTATTTGCCGTCCGTCTGGAAGATCAAAATACCACCCATATCCGCTTACTCTCCCAGGTCGCTGGAGCGTTGGCCGATGATGACATTATTGCGCAATTGCTCGAAGAAACCAGTCCGCAGAAGATTATTGATCTCTTTAGTCAATATGCTGAATCGGATGTTTACTAACAATAACTAGTGGAGTCTGAGATGAATATTGTCTGTGTTGCCGCCTGTACGGCGGGTATTGCTCATACTTATATCGCACGTGAGAAGTTAATGAAAGGCGCGAAAGCGCTGGGCCACAATGTCAAAGTTGAAACTCAGGGAACAATAGGTACTGAGAATGAACTGACAACCGAAGATATCGCTGCCGCCGATGTCGTTATTCTTGCCGTTGATGTGAAAATTAAAGGCGAAGAGCGTTTTAAAAACAAACGAATTGTCCGCGTGAAAACGGAGGTCGTTATTAAGTCACCGATTCAGTTTATCGAAAAGGTCGAGAAATCCTTAGCTAATGCCTGATCCTTATTCTGGAGGGATCTACCATGAGTGAGAATAAACCACCTGTCTCGCAGGAAATTAAAAAGCATTTGTTAACGGGTATTTCATGGATGATACCGCTGATTGTTGCCGCCGGGATCTGCATTGCGCTCGGTCAGGTTCTGGGCGGTACCAATGTCGCCGAGAAAGTCGGCACCATTCCATGGATGTTGAATCAAATCGGCGGCTGGGGGATGGGGCTCATCGTCCCGCTCATCTGTGCGGCGATTGCCTATTCCATTGCCGACAGACCTGGTTTTGCCCCTGGACTGATTGTTGGGTTTGTCTGCGGGCAAATCCACACCGGTTTCATCGGCGGAATGCTGGGCGGTTTCCTGGTGGGCTATACGGTGCTGCTGTTAAAGCATTACGTGCGGTTGCCAAAATCGATGCAAGGGCTGATGCCCATTATGGTGCTGCCGGTATTAAGCACCATTATCAGCGGTCTGTTGATGATGACCCTGATAGGCAAGCCGATTGCCTGGCTGCAGGAGGCCTTGATTCATCTGTTGGAGTCGATGCAGGGCGGTTCACGATTCCTGATGGGGGCCATTCTTGGCGCGATGGCCACCTTTGATTTTGGCGGGCCGGTGAATAAAACCATGTCGTTATTCGCCGATGGCTTGCTGGTGAGCGGGGTCTATGGGCCGGAGGCGGTCAAGTTTGTCGGCTCCATGATCCCACCGTTCGGTATTACGTTGTCCTTCCTGCTGACCCGCCATAAATATACCCGTGCCGAAAGTGAAGCGTTAAAGGCCGCCTTCCCGATGGGTATTTGCATGATCACCGAAGGGGTGATCCCTATCGCGGCCCGCGATCTGCTGCGGGTGGTGGGATCCTGCGTCGTGGCTTCAGCGGTGGCAGGCGGCTTGATTATGACCTGGGGTGTGGAAAGCCCGGTGCCACATGGCGGTATGTTTGTGGTGCCGCTATTCACCCATCCACTGCTGTTTTGTCTGGCGCTGGCGATTGGGACGGTTATCTGTGGCGTGATGTTGTCGCTGTGGAAAAAACCGGTCACGGAGCGTGATGAAGAGTTTGATGAACTGAGCGACCAAAAAGTCGCCGATGATGAAATCACCTTTACCCTTGAGTAAACGGAGGCCCTATGTTTGCCGATATGAAGCAGATGGTTGAGAAAGCCTGGCGTGAACAGTATGCCCTGCTGGCGATTAACTGTATGAATCTGGAGAGCGCCCGCGCCGCGGTACGCGTGGCGGAAAAATACCGCGCGCCGATTATTCTCAATCTCTATCAGGGCCATCTGGCGCATTTTCCGCCAGCGACAGCGATGGCGGTGGCCAGGACCCTTGCCGAAGAGGCCAGCGTTCCCGTGACCTTGAGTCTCGATCATGGGAAAGAACCGGTGAAGATCCGCCAGGCTTTTCGCGCTGGATTCAGCGGGTTGATGATCGATGCTTCTGCATTTCCACTTGCGGAAAATATCCGCCAGACCCGCGAAGTCACCACTCTGGCTGCCAGCATCGGGCTGTGTGTTGAAGGGGAATTGGGGCATCTGGCTGATGCTCCACGCTATGACTCTGCGACGAACGCCGACCTGATGACGCAACCTGAGGACGTCGCCCCGTTTATCGAGCAAACCGGTATCGACTTACTGGCGGTCTCCGTCGGCACGGCCCACGGCATGTATGCGCCTGGGGTCACGCCCGCGCTGGACTTTGACCGTCTGGCGCAGGTGCAGCGAGCCTCTTCGGTGCCCCTGGCCCTGCACGGCGGCAGCGGCACGCCATTTGATCAGCTTGCCTGCTGCCCGGCATTTGGCGTGGCGAAGATTAATGTCGGCGCGGCGGTGTTTGAAGCAGGTAAAGCCGCACTACTCCATACCCTTTGCCATGACAGCTCTATTGAACTGGCCGATGCCATGGCGGTGATGGAACACGCCAGCGCTGAAGCTATCGTCCCTTACTTACAAGCATCCGGCGCGATAAACCGCGCCTGATTCACTTATCAGTCACGCCCTTTATGCCAGCGCATATTCGCCCTGGCAGGGCGAACTACACCCTGAAACTGGAGAAGACCATGTTAGTTTCCATGCAAGAAATACTTAAACCGACTCGTGAACACGGCTTTGCCATCGGCGCATTTAACGTTGCGGACAGCTGCTTTATTCGCGCCGTCGTGGAAGAGGCGGAAGCGACAAATACTCCCGCCATCATTTCAATTCACCCCAGCGAGCACGACTTTGTCGGCGATTCCTTTTTTAGCTACGTGCGGGATATCACCCAGCGTAGCCGGGTGCCGTTTACATTACATCTCGATCATGGCGCCTCGGTGGAGCATGTGCTGCGTGCGATCCAGTGCGGTTTTACCTCGGTGATGATCGATGGGTCGCTGCTTCCCTATGAAGAAAACGTCGCTCTAACGCGGGAAGTGGTCAGGCTGGCGCATGCGGTTGGCGTCTCTGTCGAAGGTGAACTGGGGACCATCGGCCAGACGGGAACGTCGGTAGAGGGCGGAGTGTCGAAAGTGACTTATACCGACCCGGCGCAGGCGCAGGATTTTGTCACTCGTACCGGCGTCGATACCCTGGCGGTGGCGATTGGTACCGCGCACGGCATCTATCCAAAAGGGATGCAACCTGAATTGCAGATGCACATTCTGCGCGATATTGCCGGACGAGTGTCGATCCCGCTGGTACTGCACGGCGGCTCCGCCAATCCGGATGCGGAAATTGCCGAGTCGGTCACGCTCGGAGTAGGGAAAATCAATATCTCCAGCGATATGAAACACGCTTACTTCCTGAAAGTACGTGAAATTTTGAGTAAAGAGAGCTGGTGGGATCCGAATGTGATTTATCCGGAACCGATTCATGCCGCACGTGAAGTTATTCGCCACAAAATGAAGTTGTTTGGTTCCACCGGCAAAGCAAGCTTGTATTGACCCAGTCGGAAGGCGGGAGTACCCGCCTTCCAATCGGCAGGAGGCAAAGATGAATTACCTCGGACTGGATATCGGTGGGACGAAAATCGCCGCCGTCGTGATGGATGAGCAGGGACGGGAGCGGGGGCGTTACCGCTGCGCAACACGCAAAGAAAACCGTCAGGCATTTATATCGTGCATCGTGGATTTCGTTGCCGATATTCGCGCACGGACGGGATCGCCGATGGCTATTGGCATCGCGTTGCCGGGCAGCGTTTCGCCACAGCATGGCGCCATTCGTAACGCCAACATTCAGGTAATTAACGGCTATCGTTTACAGGATGCGCTTGAACAGGCGCTCGGTCAGCCGGTGGTGTTAGCCAACGATGGCAATTGTTTCGCCTTATCAGAAGCATGCGATGGCGCCGGAGAAGGGTTTTCATCGGTTTTCGGCATGACGTTAGGGACCGGCTGCGGAGGTGGTATTACCCTGGAGCGGCAGCCTTTCGTCGGCGCCTCAGGTATTGCCGCAGAGTGCGGGCATATCGCCTTGCCCGGCTATTCTCCTGAGGAGGATGGGCCGCCGACACGTTGTTATTGCGGCAGATTTAACTGTGTGGAGTCTTTTATTTCCGCAACGGGGCTACGTGAACGCTATCGACTGCTCAGCGGAGAGCGTTTGTCGAGCGAGCAGATTCTCGCCCGCGCGCAGGCGGGAGAATCCGCCGCTTGCCATCAGATCCACCGCTTTCGTCAACAGCTGGCGCGGACGCTGGCGACTATTGTCAATATCATCGACCCCGGCGTGATTGTGTTGGGCGGCGGTTTATCCAACGCGCCGCAGCTGGTAGCGGATTTACCATCGGCGGTTGCACCGCTTGTCTTCACCGACCATTTTTCCACCCCTATCATTTCTGCGCGGCATGGCGACAGTAGCGGTATGCGCGGCGCCGCCTGGCTTGCCGTGCGAAGCGGAGTTAAACCATGAAACGTTCCCAGATTAACTATGCGATAGATAAAGCGCTGGCGATGGCCGAAACTTTTCGCATCAGCCTGCCGGAATTTGCCCACTTTACGGCGTCAAGCTGGCCGCAGAAGCGGCATGAAGGTTGGCATGAAGTCCAGGATCTACAGCTTGGATGGGATGTGACGGATTTCGCCAGCGGTTGCTTTCGCGAAACGGGCCTTACGCTGTTGACGTTACGCAACGGTTCTTTATCCGACCCGCGTTATACCAAACCCTACGCGGAAAAAATGTTGCAGATTCAGCAAGATCAGCAAACCCCCTGGCATTTCCATTACCACAAAATGGAGGACATCATTAACCGCGGCGGCGGCGACCTCTGCATGCAACTGGCCTGGGCGACACAGGACGAACAGTTAGACCAACAGCGCCATGTTAGCGTGATGATCGATGGCTGCCAGCGTACGCTGAAACCCGCTGAGACGCTGGTGCTGCATCCGGGGCAGAGCGTCTGTCTACCGGTGGGCCTCTATCATCGCTTCTGGGCCGAAAAAGGGATAGTGATGGGTTGGGAAATTTCAATGGTTAATGACGACCATACGGATAATCGTTTTCTCGAGGCGGGCGGGCGCTTTCCCTCCATTGAGGAAGATGAACCTGCAAGATGGCTGCTGTGCAGTGAATACCGGCAGTGACGTTGAGAGCCATCCCACAGACCGATTTGCTCTCCGGTGGTAGCGTAATCTGCCGCTGAGAGGAGCCCGTAATGGACTTAGAAAATATCTTTCGTGACGTGAAGTTGAGTAAAACCGAAATGACCGTGCTGCGTTTTATTCAAAATGACCCGCAGCTATGTATCCGCGAAGGGATCCGCACCGTCGCGGAGCGCTGCTACAGTAATCCTTCTTCGCTGGTGCGGCTGGCGAAGAAGCTTAAGTTCAGCGGCTGGCTGGAGCTGGTCTATTTCATCAAGTTCAATATCACCATGCCAAAGCTCGATGTCACCAACGATATCGATTATATGAGCATTCAGCCGGCAGAAGCGCTGACGCCGCTGCTGGCAGGCCTTGAGCAGCAGCGTATTTTGATCCACGGCAGCGGCTTTTCGCAGCTGATCGCCCAGTATATTTATAATAAGTTTCTCGTTACCGGCGTGCACGCCAGCCTGGCATTGTGGCCCGATTACGAAATCCTTGAGCAAAAAAACGCTGCCCGCTTTGATTCCATCTGGATCATTTCTAAATCCGGACGCAGCAGTTCGGCGTTAAATTGGGTTAAGGCGCTGGAAGGCAAGGAGATAAACCTGGTTTGCTTTACCGGCGATTATCAAAGCCCGCTGGCGCAGGCCGCGAATACGGCGTTTATTATTCATGACCCTCAGAAGTTCGACGATGATATTTACTGGAGCAACCCGTTTTTTGGCTACTGCATATTGGGCTTTGAGCGGTTGTTAAAAATGTGGTTTACCAGCGTACGTAGCAATAGGTAGCCCCGCTAAGCGTAGCGCCGCCGGGCAATATCCGCGGATATGGAGCCGCTTTTGCGCCGGGTGGCGGCTTCGCCTTACCCGGCCTACAGTCCGTGCGACCTGCCTTTAATGTCTTCACCACGCTGGCTGAAACTGCCAGTGCTGGTGGCCTCAAAATCGCTGAGACGTTCCCGGAAGGCCGGGGCAGCCCGCATGGATGCGGGCTGAGGGCCGTGATTTGCAGGGACGCTGCCTCGGCCCGACCCGAAGCCTGCCGGGATAAGTCGAAGGTACCACGAAGTGGCGATTTTGGCGGCCAGAGCCCGGGAGTACAGAGGGCGGCGGCGACTGGCCGCCCTCTGTGCGCTCCCTGCGCCACGGAAAACATATTGCAGAAAAATTAACCGGGAGCGCAATATCCTCTGGAGCGAAACGAGATAAACGCTTTTCTCAAGCTAAAAGGTTGCAAACCGATAACAGTATCTACTCAATCGAGCGGGGGCGACTCGTTACCGCCACCCGGCGAACTGTTCATCGTCGAGATAGGCCTCAACCAGCTTCTTCGCCAGCGAATATGAACCGACCAGCGGATGAGCCATCAACGCCTGCACCGCCAGCGATTTGTCCTGCTGCAGAATTGCCGCCACCGCCAATCGTTCATACTCCTTCACGCTGGCAATCATATTTTTCTGCGCCGTCGGCACTTTAACCGGCGTCACCGGCTTAAGACCCTCTTTGCTCAGATCGCAGCTGATTTCAATCACATCGTCGGGGCGTAAAAAATCGAGCGTGCCGTTATTTTGTAGCGACACCACGATGCGTTTGGTGGTGGTGCTGTTGACCGCCTCCAGAATATCCAGCGCCACCCCGGCGTAGCCGCCGGTATCCGGCTCTTCGATAAACTGCCGCAGCGTTAACGGCTCGCGGGTATGGAATTTTTCCTGCTGCGACTCGTTTTGCATATAGCTGTTTTCGCGGCGTAGGTAGTGCTTCATCCAGATGGTAAAGGCCGCCTGCGGCTCCGCTTTAACATCCACGCCGCTGAGCTCCTGACGCATATCGTGGTTGATACGGGCAATCTGCTCGCCGCGTGTCTCCGGCGCCTGTTGAATCGCCCGTAGCGCCACTTCGCGATAGTAGTAGTAATAGAGATACTCGTTAAGCAACTGGTTATCGCACAGTTTGACCAGCTCCGGCGAGAAGTACTGCATCGCCGTTTTGCGGTATAAATCCGGGTTAGCGACCAGCTGCGCGGTAACCTCTTCCCCGCGCACGGTGAAGTGCGTAAACCAGGAAAAGTGGTTTAAACCGTAGCATTCCACGCTCAGGTCGTGCGGGTCGCAGCCGAGGATCTCCGGCAGCTCGCGGATGAGTTCCGACGGCGCATCGCAAATCCCGTACACCCGGCGTTTGAAACCGGATTTGATAATCGCCTCGGTGACCAGCCCGGACGGATTGGTAAAGTTAAACAGGAT
Organism: Klebsiella sp. CN_Kp104; assembly: GCF_040064515.1. Lineage (NCBI taxonomy): Bacteria > Pseudomonadati > Pseudomonadota > Gammaproteobacteria > Enterobacterales > Enterobacteriaceae > Klebsiella > Klebsiella sp. CN_Kp104. Next base: position 143,908 of record NZ_JBEAII010000007.1, read on the forward strand.
CGCGTCTTTATCGGCATGTTCTTCGATCAGCCGACAGTAGCGTAGGATCGCCGGGATCGAGCGCATCGCCATGGCAAAACCGCCCGCGCCGGTGGTCTCCTGGCCCAGCGTGTTATGCTCCAGCGCGATTCGCTCGTCGCGGATGCGGCTCTCATCGCCGCCGACGCGCAGCGTGGTAATCACGTAATGGGTACCCTGCAGCGCGGCGACCGGATCGCTTGTGGTAGTAAAATGAATATCCGGTCGAATGGTATTAAATACATAGCGGGCGATTTCACCAAATAGCGATAAATTCTCCGCTGAGCTATCCTGAAATACCACTTCCGTTAAACCAATGCGGTGCGCGTTATAAGCCAGCGACTTTGCCAGAAATGCAGAGCGCACGCCGCCCCCGCCTAATACGGTTAATTTCATACATCACTCCCAATTAATTTTCTGCTAGCCAGCTATCAACCCGGGAACGGACTTGCCCGACTTTGACGCCATAAATAACCTGAACTTCATTACGATTGCGTACTACGCCATTTGCGCCAGTGCTTTTTAATATTTCATCATCAACTAATGTCATATTATGGACAACCACCCGCAGGCGCGTGAAACAGTTATCAACGGAGATAATATTGGCTTTACCGCCTAAGCCATTAATAATTTCATCCGTCATCGACTGCGGGCCGCTGACTTTTTTACGGTAGTCCGCCTTACTGTATAGCTTGACGTTATCGTCATCCTCGCGGCCCGGCGTTTTCAGATTTAACTTCACGACCAGCGTGCGGAATATCGCGTAATAAACGATAAATTGGCCAATACCGATCAGCACGTACCCCGGCCAGCGGGTTAACGACACCGGCAGCGGCAGGTTGTAGATCAGAAATTCAATCAGGCCGGAGGCGCCCCACGGCCGCACGGTGAAGATGTCGCAAATTGCCTGCGAAGCGGCGGTTAACGTCGCATGGATCACCCACAGCAGCGGCGAGACAAATAAGAATGTGAATTCAATGGGTTCGGTGATGCCGGTCAGCATCGAGGTGATAATCGCCGGCAGCAGAATCGCCTTTGCCATCGCTTTCTTCTCCGGCTTCGCGGTGTGATAAAACGCCAGCGATGCGCCCGCCAGGCCAAAGATGGTGGTCATCCCCTGTTGCGAGAAACGTAATGCATCGTTCATCACCGGCGTCAGATCGGGATGGCGCATATAGGCGAGGAAAATCGCCTGGGTGCCGGAGACGACCTGGCCATCGACATTCAGCGTGCCGCCGATTTGTGTGAGCTGGAAAGGCGACCACACGAAATGGTGTAAGCCGGTGGGAATAAGGAATTTTTCAAAGAAGCCGTAGACAAACACTCCCGCGACGCCGGCATTCTTCATAAACCCGGTCAGGGCGCTAATGCCGTGGGTCATAAAAGGCCAAATCCAGGTAAAAGCAATGGCATAGCAGATAATGACTGGCGTCATGGCGACCAGCGTCAGCTTCGCCCCGCCGTACATCGATAGCGCGCCGGGCAGCTCAATATTGGAGACTTTATTATGTACCCAGGCAATGGTGCAGCCAAGAATGATTCCGAGGAATACTCCCATATCGACGACCACAAAGCCTAATAGCTGCGTTTGCCCGGTACCGTAATATTCGCCGTTAATTTTTTCCGCCACCGCATGAGTATGTTCCAGCCATGAATGGTTGGCGCCGAGAAACATGATAAAACACATCACCGAGACAAGTGCGACCTCTGTTTTTTTATCTTTTGCCAGGCCGTAACTTATTCCCACGCAAAACAATAATCCGAGGTTACCGAATAATGGCCAGAAGGTATCGCCAAGCAGTTGCCCTAATTGATGAAGGAAACTGGTTTCAGCAATAAGAGTCGGGTTAGTTAAGACGGAACTGAGAGCCAGAATTAATCCAATGACCGGCAAGAACAATACTGCGCCGATCATGGCCCTGGAGAATTTTTGCATATTCTCCAGAATACGTTGACGTATTACAGACATGGTTGTTCCTTTTATTTTTGTAGGTACAGGGGATCATTATTTTTATCAACTTCCACTATTTTGGTTATAGCAACTCTGATATTTGAAAGGAACCTGTTGCGGGAAATAGGCACAGATAGCCGCTGATTGCGTACAGGTTTCAGGGAGGGGGATTAGCCCTCTTCCGCCGGGAAGAGGGCAAGAGGAAAATGGCTACGGCGTTACGGGAACCGACGCGGCGGGCGCGTTGCTAACCTCGCCGTTGCGCATCACCTGCGCCGCCTGCTGCTTATCCATATTGGTGGCGCTGAGCTGGCCGTTGACGCTCGGTTTCAGCGGCGCATTGGCCTGCACGCTACCGTTCGCGGTTAGCTGGAAGTTGCCGTCGCCGCTAATCGGCAGCGCAGGCCAGCCCCAGGCCTGCAGAATATTCAGCGGCACGCCGCGGCCGTTCAAGCTCAGATTGACCTGGCGTTGCGGCAATTGTGACACCGCGGCGGTCGCCTGCAGAATGCCGCGCTCGGTAAAGGCGCTCAGCTCGCTGATGTTGACCGTAGAAGCGTTCGCGTTCAGCTTCAGCGACGGACGGCGCACGTCGATGCGGTTGAAGGTCGCGGCGGCGGCATTGAGGGTGGCGCTGCCATTCCACACGCCCCACTGACCATCTTTCACCAGCTGTAATTCGCTGCCGTAACCGTCCAGCGCGGTGATCTGCCATGGGAAGGCTGGGTCGATATCGATAATCAGATTTCGGCTGGCGCTGAATTTCTTCAGCGTCAGGCTTTGCAGCCAGCCCGGCATCGGCTCCATCCACAGCTGTTTCCAGTTGGACGGTAGCGTATATTCCAGCCCGGCGAAGACGGCATCGTCGAGCACCAGCGCATTACCGGCGCGCAGCCAGTTGCCGGAGGTACGCACCATGCCGCCCTCCCAGCGGGAGCTGAACTGGCGTAGCGCAATGCCCTGCGGCGAGAATTCGGCATTGACGATGGGATCGAGGAAATTCAGCGAACCGTAGATAAACTCGCTGGCGTTCATCGATAGCGTCCCGTCGTCGCTCTGCCAGCCGTTATGGCTCAAGGTTAGATTGCGCAAGTTGAAGTCGAGGTCGGTCACCGCCCAGCCTGGCCCCTGCAAACGAGCATCGGTCACATCCAGCCGGCCAATCTGCAGCGACGGCACCGAGGTGAGCGGCGCAAGGAACTCATTCAGCGGTTTGGCGCTCTGCAGACGAATTTCATTCAGGCGCAGGTTATCAACCAGCCAGCTACCGTCGGCGCGGCGTTTGGCGTTACCGGTCAGCGTGCCGCGCGCGATATCGGCGCCAAGGGTGTTCAGGGTCACCTCGCCGTTATCCATTGCCCCCTGGATCAGGACGTTGCTGGCTTCGATGCCGTTAATATTCATCGAGCCCGCGCTCATCTGAATTTGCGCTTTTCTGCCCAGCACGTCGCCCGCTTCCGGCTGCCACGGCATCACGCCACCGGTCACCCGCTGCGCGCTCAGGTTCCACTCGCTGTCCGGGCTGTTAAAAGCCATATCGCGTAGCTGCAGGCGGTCGGCGGCAAACGGCATCGAGGCGGAAGCCGGAGAAAGATTCAGCGTGCCGTCGCTGAGGACGATTTCATCAGCGTGCAGCGGGTCGCTGAACTGGCGGGTGCTAAAACCGATATCCACCGTTTTGGCGACCAGCGTCGGCGGCTTGCCGTCGCGGCCAAAGGTGACATTTTGCAACTGCAGATGTAGTGGGGAAGAGAAGTCATGCGCCATCTTATCGAAGGCGATTTTCCAGCCGGTGCTTTCGCTTAACCAACTGCTCGCCTGGCGCGCCCCCCAGCGGGTTTGCAGCGCAAAGTAAGCGGCGACGATAACGACCAGCAGGGCGATCAGCAGCCAGAGAATCAGCTTTCCAAGAAATTTCATGATCTTCCATCCTGATAAGTACACATCACCGTGTTATGCACGATTTATGCGCAATCCTCAAGGCGGGAATAGTGAAATGAGATGAAGGGAGGTGAAGAGATGTTACAGCCGGCGCGCTCCCTGGTCGCCGTGGCGATACCGGGGAGCGCAACTTCAATGCGTTAGTTCTTCTCAGGCGGAAAGATTAAATTCAGAACAATCGCCGTGATACCGCCAGCGGCAATACCGGAAGAGAGCAGGTTTTTCAGCCAGTCCGGTGCGAACTGCAGGATCAGAGGCTGCTGCGATACGCCGAGACCCACCGCCAGAGAGAGGGCGATAATCAGGATAGCGCGGCGATTCAGCGGCTCGCGGGAGACGATGCGCACGCCGGATGCGGCAATGGTACCGAACATCACCAGCGTCGCGCCGCCAAGTACCGGTTCAGGAATATGCTGCACAAAGCCGCTTACCGCCGGGAACAGGCCGAGCACAATCAGCATCAGCGCCACCACAAAGCCCACATAGCGGCTGGCGACGCCGGTCAGTTGGATCACGCCGTTGTTCTGGCCGAAGCAGGAGTTCGGGAAGGTATTGAAAACGGCGGAAACAAATGAGTTCAGGCCGTTCGCCAGTACGCCGCCTTTCAGGCGTTTCATATACAGCGGGCCGGAGACCGGTTGTTCAGAAACGTCGGAGGTGGCGGTGATATCGCCAATCGTTTCCAGCGAGGTGATCATAAAGACCAGCATCAGCGGCAGCAGCAGGCTCCAGTCGATGCCCAGGCCGTAATAGAGCGGCGTAGGGATAGTGATCAGGCTGCTGTTGGTAGGCGCGGTGTTAGCCGGCAGCATATCGAGGAACCACGCCGCCAGATAACCGGCAGCCATCGCGATCACCAGCGAGGCGATGCGCAGGTACGGGTTGCGCTGGCGGTTGAGGATAATAATCAGCGCCAGCACGATGCCCGCCAGCAGCAAGTTTTTCGGCGCGCCGAAGGTGTGGTCGGCCATCGCCGCATAGCCGCCGCCGATAGAAGTCAGGCCAACCTGAATGAGCGACAGGCCGATAATCATCACCACCACGCCGGAGACCAGCGGCGTAATAATGCGGCGCGCCAGATGCAGAACCCGCGAGAGGACCATTTCGGTGCAGCTCGCCAGCATCAGGGTGCCGAACAGCGCGGCCATCATCGTCGGCACGTCGGCGCCGCCGGTTTTCAGCGCGGTGCCGCCCATAATCAACGGGGCGACGAAGTTGAAGCTGGTGCCCTGGATGGAGAGCAGGCCGGAGCCAACTGGTCCCCAGGCTTTAATCTGAATAATGGATGCCACGCCGGAGGCGAACAGCGACATGCTGATGATGTGTTGCGTATCTTCGGCCGGGAGGCCGAGCGCCTGACAGATAAGCAGCGCCGGGGTGATGACCGCAACAAACATCGCCAGCAGGTGCTGGAATGCGGCAAACAGCGTTTGCGGAAGCGGCGGACGGTCTTCGAGGCGATAGATTAATTCGCTGGCTGGTTTATGCGCAACCGGTTGCGCATTTTCTGACTCTGCGGTCGTAACGGACATCACAAACAATCCCAAGGTGGCAAAGCGGGAATTTTATCGGACTGTAGACCAAAAGCAAACGTTTGCCACGATTTGGCGCAAAAAATATCCTCACTGAATAGATGTAACAAATTAATTAACATTTTGTATGCTTGATCGCATCAACGCTAATACAAAATATCTTTTTCTGTCATTTTTTGCGCACTTCTGCTTAAAATCGCTCTTCGACTCCTCAAGATGAGAAGTAATCGACACCGGGAATACCGTCGCGTGTGAATGAATCATGCGCCCATAAGGAGCTCTTTTTTATGTTGCATCTCGATACCTTATCGACGCTCGTTGCCGCAACCATGGTGTTGCTTTTAGGGCGAAAGCTCGTTCAGAACGTCCCATTCCTCAAAAAATATACCATTCCTGAACCCGTCGCCGGCGGCCTGCTGGTGGCGCTGGCGCTGCTGGTTTTGAAAAAAAGCATGGATATCGAAATTGATTTCGATATGAGCCTGAAGGACCCGCTGATGCTGGCGTTCTTCGCCACTATCGGCCTTAACGCTAACCTTGCCAGTCTGCGGGCGGGCGGCAAAGTGCTTGGCACTTTCCTGATTGTGGTGGTGGGCCTGCTGCTGCTGCAGAACGCTCTCGGTATCGGCATGGCGAAGCTGCTGGGGCTGGATCCGCTGATGGGTCTGCTGGCCGGTTCTATCACGCTTTCCGGCGGTCACGGCACCGGGGCGGCGTGGAGTAAATTATTCGTTGAGCGGTACGGTTTTGCCAACGCTACCGAGGTCGCCATGGCTTGCGCAACCTTCGGCCTGGTGCTCGGCGGCCTGATCGGCGGGCCGGTGGCGCGTTATCTGGTGAAGCACTCTTCCTCGCCGGACGGTACACCGGACGACCAGCTGGCGCCGACGGCGTTTGAGAAGCCGGATATGGGCCGCATGATCACCTCGCTGGTGCTGATTGAAAGTATTGCGTTAATCGCTATCTGCCTGACCGTAGGGAAGGTGGTTGCGCAACTGCTGGCGGGTACCGTGTTTGAATTACCGACCTTCGTCTGCGTGCTGTTTATCGGCGTGATCCTCAGCAACGGCCTGGCGCTGGCTGGGCTGTATCGCGTGTTTGACCGCGCGGTATCGGTACTGGGCAACGTCAGCCTGTCGCTGTTCCTCGCGATGGCGCTGATGAGCCTCAAGCTGTGGGAACTGGCGTCGCTGGCGCTGCCGATGATTATTATTCTGGCGGTGCAGGCGGTGGCGATGGCGCTGTATGCGGTGTTTGTGACTTACCGAATGATGGGTAAGAACTATGATGCCGCCGTGCTGGCAGCCGGTCATTGCGGGTTCGGGCTTGGCGCGACGCCGACGGCGATTGCCAATATGCAGGCGATTACCGACCGTTTTGGCCCGTCGCATATGGCTTTCCTGGTGGTGCCGATGGTGGGGGCGTTCTTTATCGACATCGTCAACGCGCTGGTGATTAAGCTGTACCTGTTGTTGCCGATATTTGGCTGATAAAAAACCCGGAGGCGGTGCTGCGCACCTGTCCGGGCTACAAGATCGTGCTGTTTGGGGTTTTGTAGCCCGGCTAAGGCGTTTACGCCGCAAGCCGGGAATACCTCCACAATCTTACGCTTCGTCGTGCTCTTCCCACGCTAACGCGCGTTTCACCGCTTTCTTCCAGCCGCTGTAGCGGAAATTACGCTCGGTGGTTTCAATACCCGGGCGGAACTCACGTTCAATCACCGCTTTCTCCTGCAGCTCGTCGAGATTTTGCCAGAAGCCGACCGCCAGACCTGCCAGATAGGCGGCGCCCAGCGCCGTGACTTCACGCACTTCCGGGCGTTCCACGCGGGTGCCGAGAATATCGGACTGGAACTGCATCAGGAAGTTGTTGGCGACCGCGCCGCCGTCCACGCGCAGGGCGTGCAGACGAATACCGGAGTCGGCCTGCATCGCTTCCAGAACGTCACGCGTCTGATAGGCGATAGATTCCAGCGTGGCGCGGATAATATGGTTGGCGTTCACTCCGCGGGTCAGGCCGAAAATCGCGCCGCGCGCATACGGATCCCAGTATGGCGCGCCAAGACCGGTAAAGGCCGGCACCACATACACGCCGTTGGTGTCCTTCACCTTAGTGGCGAAGTATTCAGAATCGAAAGCATCGTTGATGAGTTTCATTTCATCACGCAGCCACTGAATCGACGCTCCGGCCATAAACACCGCGCCTTCCAGCGCGTAGTTCACTTCGCCGGTCGGGCCGCAGGCGATGGTGGTCAGCAGGCCGTGGGTTGAGGTCACCGCCTTTTCACCGGTGTTCATTAACATGAAGCAGCCGGTACCGTAGGTGTTTTTCGCCATCCCTTCTTTCACACACAGCTGGCCAAACAGCGCCGCCTGCTGGTCGCCGGCGATGCCGGAGATAGGAATACGGGTGCCGCCTTTACCGCCGATGTTGGTCTGGCCGTAAACTTCAGAAGACTTACGCACTTCCGGCAACATGGCGCGCGGGATATCCAGCGCGTCGAGCATTTTGTCGTCCCAGTCCAGTTCATGGATGTTGAACAACATGGTACGCGAGGCGTTGGTGTAGTCGGTGACGTGCACGCGCCCCTGGGTCATTTTCCAGATAAGCCAGGTATCAACGGTACCGAACAGCAGCTCGCCGCGCTTCGCGCGCTCGCGGGCGCCTTCGACATGGTCAAGGATCCACTTCACTTTGGTGCCGGAGAAGTACGGGTCCACCACCAGACCGGTGGCTTTACGGATGTACTCTTCCATGCCGTCGCGCTTGAGCTGCTCGCAGATATCCGCGGTGCGGCGACACTGCCAGACGATAGCGTTGTAAATAGGCTTACCGGTCTCACGTTCCCATACGATGGCGGTTTCACGCTGGTTGGTGATGCCGATGGCGGCAATTTCGTCGGAGTTGATGTCGGCTTTCGCCAACACTTCGACCAGCGTCGAGCTCTGCGATGCCCAGATTTCCATCGGGTCGTGTTCTACCCAGCCAGGCTTCGGATAAATTTGTTCAAATTCACGCTGTGAAACGCTGACGATATTGGCATCGTGATCCATCACGACGGCGCGGGAGCTGGTGGTGCCCTGGTCGAGCGCAACGATATATTTTTTCTCGGTCATAATAGGTGTCCCGTAGTCAGATTACAGCGAAGCTTTTTGTTGCGACGCGGAAGAAGCGGATTCTTTTTCTTCCTCGACGCAGGTGTCGCAAGGCAGATGGCGGCCAATGAATTTGCGGTAGCTGAATGCGCCCAGCGCCGCGCCGACCACCGGTGCGCACAGCGGCACCAGGAAATAAGGAATATCTTTGCCGCCGGTGAAGGCGACGTTACCCCAGCCTGCCAGCCAGGCGAAGGCTTTCGGTCCGATATCACGCGCCGGGTTCATCGCGAAGCCGGTCAGCGGACCCATAGAAGCACCGATAACGGCAATCAGCAGACCAATCAGCAGCGGCGCCAGCGGGCCGCGCGGCACGCCGTTGCCGTCGTCGGTCAGCGCTAAAATCACGCCCATCAGGATAGCGGTAATCACCATTTCTACCGCGAAGGCCTGCACAAAATTGATATGCGGGTTAGGGTAGGTCGAGAAGATACCGGCGAGCTCAAGGCTTTCCACGCTGCCGCGTACCATGTTGTGGGTGTGTTCGAAATCGAAGAAAAGATTGTAATAAAGCCCGTAAACTAATGCCGCAGCGCAAAAGGCGCCGGCGAATTGAGAAATAATAAAAGGAACAACTTTGCGCCCATCAAAGCAGGCGAATAACCATAAGGCGATGGTGACTGCCGGATTAAGGTGCGCGCCGGATACGCCCGCGGTCAGGTAGATAGCCATAGCCACCCCCAGACCCCAGATGATGCTGATTTCCCACTGACCGAAGCTGGCTCCTGCGACTTTGAGCGCAGCTACGCACCCAACGCCGAAAAAGATCAACAACCCGGTACCGAGAAACTCTGCGATGCACTGGCCTTTTAGTGTTGATGTCTGGCTCATAATCGGATCCTGAAGCGAAGTGATTATTGTAAGTATGTTGGTCGCGGACGACCACGGTGCCTTGTAGGCATAGTGTTAATTTATCGTTAACGAGCATAAACGAGAAATATCGAAATTTAAATTTGTGTCCCTCGTCAAGAAAATGAGCGTTTTCGCGCCATAAACGCGTGTTGCGGCACATTTACCCACCTTTTTCTGCGTATTTTGTTATCTCATTGATTAACAATCGCCAGAGAAGTTCGGGGCAATTGCCGCGAACGCACCAGGTAAAGACTGAAAAGTGTTGCAAACCGCAATCTGCGCGGGTTGTCGCTGGACAGGTGAGGCGGGGATTCATACAATCGACGACAACACCGCTATTGTGCGCTAATTCGTTAAGGCGGGACCGCGTATACGAAACACGAGTTTCTATCAACGCCTTGCAAGATCAGGAGAGGTATGACGATGTCATTAGAAGTGTTTGAGAAATTAGAATCTAAAGTTCAGCAGGCGATTGATACCATCACTCTGTTGCAGATGGAAATCGAAGAGCTGAAAGAAAAGAACACCACGCTGGCGCAGGAAGTGCAGAGCGCGCAGCACGGCCGCGAGGAGCTGGAGCGTGAAAATAGCCAGCTGAGAGAACAACAGCAAGGCTGGCAGGATCGTCTGCAGGCGCTGCTGGGCCGCATGGAAGAAGTCTAATCGCTTCCCGCCCCTTCCCGCCCGGGAAGGGGTTTTCTCTATCCCCCGCTTTATATCTCCAGGTTATAGCCAATCTTTTTTTATTCTTTAATCATTGATTCGCTTTCTGGCACGCTTAGTTCATCACAACACGACATAAAGAGAGCGGTGCGATGAATAAGTGGGGCGTAGGGTTAACTCTGTTGCTGGCATCCGCCAGCGTGCTGGCAAAAGATTATCAGCTGTTGAACGTCTCGTACGATCCGACGCGCGAGCTGTACGAACAGTACAATAAAGCGTTTAGCGCGCACTGGAAGCAGGAAACCGGCGATAACGTGGTGATCCGTCAGTCGCACGGCGGCTCCGGCAAACAGGCGACGTCGGTTATCAACGGGATTGAAGCGGATGTCGTCACCCTGGCGCTGGCCTACGACGTAGACGCCATTGCCGAACGCGGTCGTATCGATAAAAACTGGCTGAAACGCCTGCCGGATAACTCCGCACCGTATACCTCAACCATCGTGTTCCTCGTCCGTAAGGGCAACCCAAAACAGATCCATGACTGGAACGACCTGATTAAACCTGGCGTATCGGTCATCACCCCGAACCCGAAAAGCTCCGGCGGCGCCCGCTGGAACTATCTGGCGGCATGGGGCTATGCCCTGCATCAGAATCACGGCGATCAGGCTAAAGCGCAGGAGTTCGTGAAAGCGCTGTATAAAAACGTTGAAGTGCTGGATTCCGGCGCGCGCGGTTCCACCAACACCTTCGTAGAACGCGGGATCGGCGACGTGCTGATTGCCTGGGAGAACGAAGCGCTGCTGGCGACGAAAGAGCTGGGCAAGGACAAGTTTGAAATCGTGACGCCGAGCGAGTCCATTCTGGCCGAGCCGACGGTTTCCGTCGTCGATAAAGTGGTGGATAAGAAAGGCACTCGCCAGGTGGCGGAAGCGTACCTGAAGTATCTCTACTCGCCGGAAGGCCAGGAGATTGCGGCGAAGAACTTCTATCGTCCGCGCGATCCTGATGTGGCGAAGAAATATGCCAACGAGTTCCCGAAACTGAAGTTGTTTACCATCGATCAGGAGTTCGGCGGCTGGACGAAAGCGCAGAAGGAGCACTTCTCCAACGGCGGTACCTTCGACCAGATTAGCCAGCGTTAATCCTCTTGTCCCTGCTGGCGCTACGCTTAGCAGGGCTACAGTTCTGCGCCGTCCGGTAGCCCGGGTAAGGCGTCAGCCGCCACCCGGGAGTCCCTGCTTGCGCTACGCTTAGCAGGGCTACAGTTCTCCGACCTTTGGTTGCCCGGGTAAGGCGACAGCCGCTACCCGGGATAACTCCCCGCCAGCCATCTGTTTTTATTTAGTCATCAAATTACGTTACTCTTCCGGTTCAGGCTTAACAGGGAACGATAATGAGAAGAGTAAGATACCTTTTATGGGCGCTGCTGGTGGTTATTCTGGCGGCGCTGGCTGGCGGCTACTATTGGCTGCATTCCGGTAACCCGAACGCGTTACGTCATATTGTCCTGCAGCAGTGCGTACCCAATCAGCAGCAACATCAAAACCCGTCGCCGTGCGCGGAAGTGAACCTGAAAGGCGGCTACGTGTTGTTTAAAGATCGCAACGGCCCGCTGCAATATCTGCTGATGCCGACCTACCGTATTAACGGTACCGAAAGTCCGCTGCTGTTGGATCCGCTAACGCCGAATTTCTTCTGGCAGGCCTGGCAGGGGCGCGAAATTATGAGCCAGCGCCGCGGCGCGCCGATTGATGATAACGCGGTATCGCTGGCGATTAACTCGCGCAGCGGGCGCACGCAAAACCATTTCCATATTCATATCTCCTGCCTGCGTCCCGATGTCCGCGCGCAGTTAGATAATGATGCGGCGACAATTAGCAGCCGCTGGCTCCCTTTGCCGGGCGGTCTGCAGGGCCATGAATATCTGGCGCGTCGGGTAACGGAAGCCGAGCTGGCTCAGCGCAGCCCGTTCCTGATGCTGGCGGAAGAGGTACCGGAAGCGCGCGAACATATGGGGCGTTATGCGTTAGCGATGGCGCGGCAAAGCGACGGCTCGCTGGTGCTGTTGGCGACAGAGCGTAACCTGCTGACTCTCAACCGTGCTTCGGCGGAAGAAATTCAGGATCATAGCTGCGCAATTCTTAACGCAAACCACTAGTTCTGGCGTTTACCTGTCTTTCCTGTCGTCGTATTCTTGCTGAAAAAAACGACAGGAGACAGGCATGTCGCTCTGGCTAACCCACCCGCTGTTCCTCCCTTCGCTGATCGTCGGCATCACCATTGTGCTCTGGGCGACTTCGCTGTTACCGGAATTTATCACCGCGCTGCTGTTCTTCGCGGCGGCGATGATGACCAAAATCGCTCCGCCGGAGGTTATCTTCGGCGGTTTTGCTTCCTCTGCGTTCTGGCTGGTGTTCAGCGGCTTTGTGTTGGGGATCGCCATCCGTAAAACCGGACTGGCGGATAGAGCGGCGCAGGCGCTATCGGCGCGGCTCACCGACTCCTGGCCGCGGATGGTCGGCAGCGTCGTATTACTGAGTTATGCGTTGGCGTTCGTGATGCCATCAAATATGGGGCGCATCGCGCTGTTGATGCCGATCGTGGCGGCGATGGCCCGGCGCGCGGGGATAGCCGACGGCACGCGCGGCTGGTACGGCCTGGCGCTGGCGGTGGGCTTTGGCACCTTCCAGCTATCTGCGACCATTTTGCCTGCTAACGTGCCAAATCTGGTGATGAGCGGGGCGGCGGAAGGCTCTTACGGGATCCATTTGAATTACGTTCCCTATTTACTGCTGCATACGCCGGTGCTTGGCTGGTTGAAAGGGGCGGTGCTGGTGGCGCTGATCTGCTGGCTGTTTCCCGGCAAGCCGCATCCGCCGCGCGAGCTGGCGCCGCAGGCGCCAATGAGCCGCGATGAAAAGCGTCTGGCGTGGCTGCTGGCGGTGGTACTGACGTTATGGGTGACAGAGAGCTGGCACGGCGTCGGCCCGGCGTGGACCGGCCTGGCGGCAGCGGTGGTCACGCTGCTGCCGCGAGTAGGATTTATCAGCGGTGAGGAGTTCGCCAGCGGGGTGAATATGCGCACCTGCATTTATGTTGCCGGCATTTTGGGACTGGCGATTACCGTGACCCAAACCGGGATTGGCGGCGCGGTGGGTAACGCGCTGCTGCAGGTGATGCCGCTGGATAAAGATAATCCGTTCACCAGCTTCCTGGCGCTGACCGGAATTACCAGCGCGCTGAACTTTATTATGACCGCTAACGGCGTCCCGGCGCTGTATACGACTTTTGCGCAGAGCTTTGCCGACGCGACCGGCTTTCCGCTGCTGAGCGTGATTATGATTCAGGTGCTGGGTTATTCCACGCCGCTGCTGCCATACCAGGCGTCGCCGATTGTGGTGGCGATGGGATTAGGTAAAGTCCCGGCGAGAGCGGGGATGTTGCTATGTCTGGCGCTGGCGGCGGTGAGCTATTTGATTTTGCTGCCGCTGGATTACGCGTGGTATCAGCTATTGGGGAAATTGTAGCGATAATATAAAACCCGGCTCGCGCTGCGCTAAGCCGGTTTTTCATTTGGCGAATTTTTCAGCAACCCCGGCGGCGTTTCACCACCGGGAAAGCGAATTACGCTTTTTTCGCCGCTTCTGCAGCTTTAACGATCACCGCGAAAGCGTCTGCTTTCAGGGAGGCGCCGCCAACCAGCGCGCCGTCGATGTCCGGCTGGGTGAACAGCTCTGCGGCGTTGCCGGCGTTAACGGAACCGCCGTACTGGATGATGACCTGCTCAGCGATTTTAGCGTCAGCTTTAGCAATGTGGTCACGGATGAATTTGTGTACCGCCTGAGCCTGCGCTGGGGTAGCGGATTTACCGGTACCGATAGCCCATACTGGTTCATAAGCGATAACCACGCCTTCAAAAGCGGCTGCGCCCTGAGTTTTCAGCACCGCGTCGATCTGACGTGCGCACACTTCTTCAGTTTTGCCCGCTTCGTTTTCAGCTTCGGTTTCACCGATGCACAGAACCGGCGTCAGACCCTGCTCTTTCAGTACAGCGAATTTTTTCGCGATCAGTTCGTCGGATTCTTTGTGGTAGGTACGGCGTTCGGAGTGGCCGATGATGATGTACTGCGCGCCGATATCTTTCAGCATTTCGGCGGAGGTTTCACCGGTGAATGCGCCGGACAGGTTCACGTCAACGTTCTGCGCGCCCAGGTGGATGTGGCTGCCTTCTGCCGCACGCTTAGCCAGGTCGAGATACATTTCCGGCGGCGCGATTGCCACTGCACAGCCGCTTACGCCGGCCAGTTCAGTACGCAGGTTAGCAACCAGTTCGTTTACCATGTGGCGGCTGCCGTTCAGTTTCCAGTTACCCATCACTAAAGGATGTCGCATTTTAATTCTCCACGCTACTAAGCGAATTAAGGAATATAGCCGCCCCAGAGGGCAGCATGGTCTGTGAAACAGTATAGAGACTCGTCACTGGAAAGGCTTTGCTTTTTGTCATTTATTGTTGTCTTCCAGCGTTTCAGATAGCGCCAGCTTAATCGGTTCAATGGCGAAAGTTAGCCCCTTTTCCCCGTGATCTGCCACTACATAGCGCACCGCGCCTTCGGTTTCGGTGTAGTAGCGTTTGCCTTTGCCGGTGGTCAGCAGTTTTTGCAACTTTTGCTGGCTCTGCAGTGGACTTAGCGTCGGTACAAAGGCGCGAAGAATGGCGCTCATATACTCCTGCGCTTTCGCTTTCGCCGCTTTTTGCTCCGGCCCCTGAATCGGCAGCCAGGTTATCTGCATCGATTTAATCTTTAGCGTGCCGCGCTCCAGCGCGGTAGAGGCATACAGATTCTCGTTAATCTTGGTAGCGGCGCGGGTCAGGTTGGCTTTATCGCGGCTGGAGGCGATAGAACGAAACTCGTTAAGCGGCAGTTTCGGATTATCGGCATTAAATTTCTCGCGGAACTCGCTGATGCCGACATCAAAAATCGGCGCGCTGGGTAAAAGATAGGGGGCGGTGGCGGCGGATTCTGTTTCTGCGGACAACGCCATCGGGCCGACAGATAACGCTGTCAGCCCAATCAAACTTAAGATTGCCCACTTCTTCATGCCTGTCTTTCCTTTTTTTGCCTGCCGACGATTAAAACGGGAACCGTCACGCTTGTCAAAAAGTGACGCCTTCAGGGTAAACTACGCGAATGATGATGATAAGGAATAAAACATGACCCTACAGCAGTGGTTATTCTCAATTAAAGGCCGTATTGGCCGCCGGGATTTCTGGATTTGGATCGTTATCTGGGTGTTAACCATGAGCGCGCTGTTTACCCTCGCGGGCAGCAATTTGCTGAGTTTACAGACCGCGGCGTTTATTCTCGTCTGCCTGCTCTGGCCGACGGCGGCGGTGGTGGTGAAGCGTCTGCACGATCGCGGGAGATCCGGCCTCTGGGCGCTGCTGATGATTTTGGCGTGGATGCTGCTGGCGGGCAACTGGGCGATGTTGCCGCAGGTCTGGCAGTGGGGCGTTGGGCGCTTTGTACCGACGTTGATTATCGTCATGATGTTGATCGACCTGGGCGCGTTCGTCGGCACCCAGGGCGAGAATAAGTTTGGCAAAGAGACGCAGGATGTCCGCTGGAAAGCGGACGCCTGATTACCAGTAGTGCTCTGCTGTCATATGGCCCGGTCGGCGACGCAGATGTTTGGTCATCTGCCGGGTCTCTTTCAGCAACTGCTGGGTATCACGCACCATCTGCGGGTTACCGCACAGCATCACGTGGCTGGTATCGGCGGTCATCGGCAGACCGACCGCCTCTTCCAGCGCACCGGTTTCAATCAGAAACGGCACCCGGCCGGTCAGAGAACCTTCCGCTGTCTCGCGGCTGACCACGGTCTGGATACGCAATTTGCCGGCGTAGCGCTGCTCCAGCTCGCGCATTTGCGGTAAATAGCTGAGGTCGGCTGCGTAGCGCGCCGCATGCACCAGCACCAGGTTTTTGAAGCGATCCAGGTCTTTCCCTTCTTCCAGAATCGACAAATAGGGGCCGATCGCCGTACCGGTGGCGAGCATCCACAGCGTGTCGCAGTCCGGCACCTCTTCCAGCACGAAGAAACCGGCGGCTTCGCTGACTATCTGAACGTCGTCCCCGGGTTTCAGCGCGGCCAGTCGCGGGCTGAGTTTACCCTCCGGAACGGTGACCAGGTAGAACTCAAGATCGGGATTGCTGGGGGCGTTGACGTAGGAGTAGGCGCGCTGCACGCGCTCGCCGTCAACATCCAGGCCCAGTTTAGCAAACTGCCCTGCGGTGAACGGCTCAACGGGCGCGTGAATGGTGAGGCTAAACAGTGCATCGGTCCAGTTTTGCACTTTTACAACTTTACCTGTAACCCAGTTTGCCATTGCGTCTCTCCTTTCAATCTCGTCAGTCTATCTTCACCGCGACGGGAGAAGATTTCCAGCCCGAAAAGGCTGGAAAGCTCGATTGATCAAATGTTTTACAGGATGTGTTGCTGGACGTCCGGGTCTTTTCGGTCGAGGTAATGAATAGACTGAATACGGCGGATAGTCCGCGATTTACCGCGGATCAGCAGCGTTTCAGTGGTCGCCATATTGCCCTTGCGGGTAATGCCGTCCAGCAGATCGCCTTTGGTAATCCCGGTGGCGGAGAAGATGACGTTATCGCTGCGCGCCATTTCATCAAGACGCAGCACTTTACCCGCTTCGATACCCATAGTTTTGCAGCGCGCCAGTTCGTTTTCACCGATACGGCGGTTCTCTTCGCTGTCGCCCTTCACGTGGTGGCGAGCCAGCAGGCGGCCCTGCATATCGCCGTCCAGCGCGCGGATCACCGCCGCCGAAACCACGCCTTCCGGCGCGCCGCCGATGCCGTACAGCACGTCGACTTCGCTATCCGGCATACAGGTGAGAATGGAGGCCGCCACGTCGCCATCGGGGATTGCGAACACGCGTACACCCAGCCGCTGTAGTTGCGCAATGACCGCGTCGTGGCGGGGTTTTGCCAGCACGGTGACGGTCAGTTCGCCGAGCGGTTTGTTCAACGCGCGGGCGATGTTGCGCAAATTCTCTTCCAGCGGCAGATTGAGATCGATAGCGCCTTTAGCGCTGGGGCCGACAATCAGCTTTTCCATATACATATCCGGCGCGTTGAGGAAGCAGCCTTTATCGCCGACCGCCATCACTGCCAGCGCGTTGGCCTGGCCCATGGCCGTCATGCGGGTGCCTTCAATTGGGTCGACGGCGATATCCACCGCGTCGCCTTTGCCGGTACCCACTTTTTCGCCGATATAGAGCATCGGCGCTTCATCGATTTCGCCCTCGCCGATGACGATGGTGCCGTCGATATTGACGAGGTTAAGCATAATGCGCATGGCGTTAACCGCTGCGCCGTCGGCGGTATTTTTATCGCCGCGGCCCAGCCATTTATAGCCCGCCAGCGCGGCGGCTTCGGTGACACGCGAAAATTCGATGGCCAGTTCTCGTTTCATAATCCACTCGTTGTGTAGAAAAGTTGCCCGTAGCGCGGCAAGAAGGACGCGCTACGCGTTGGAATAGCGTTCGGTTTCCGGCATCCAGCGCTCAATCAGCGCCTGTGCTTGCAGCGGATAGCGTTCGTGAATATGGCGAGCGATACGCTGAACATCGGGGATCATGGCCTGATCGCGCAGCAAGTCCGCTACTTTAAATTCGGCGTTGCCGGTCTGGCGGGTGCCGAGAAGCTCGCCGGGGCCGCGGATTTCCAGGTCTTTCTGGGCGATGACGAAACCGTCGTTGCTGTCGCGCAGCACCTGCAGGCGCTTCTGCGCCGTTTTGGAAAGCGGCGATTTATAGAGTAGCACGCAGTGGGAGGCGACGGCGCCGCGCCCAACGCGCCCGCGTAGCTGGTGCAGCTGCGCCAGACCAAGACGCTCCGGGTTTTCAATAATCATCAGGCTCGAGTTAGGGACGTCAACGCCGACTTCAATCACGGTGGTGGCGACCAGCAGGTGCATCTCGCCCTGCTTGAAGGCCTGCATCACGGCCTGTTTCTCCGCTGGTTTCATCCGCCCGTGGACGAGGCCGATATTCAGTTCCGGCAGCGCCAGTTTGAGCTCTTCCCAGGTGGCTTCCGCCGCCTGGGCTTCCAGCAGATCGGACTCTTCAATCAACGTACAGACCCAATAGGCCTGGCGACCTTCCTGGGTGCAAGCGTTACGCACGCGGTCGATAATGTCGCTGCGGCGCGTGTCCGGGATAGCGACGGTCGTTACCGGGGTACGGCCCGGCGGCAGCTCATCGATAACCGAGGTATCGAGATCGGCATAAGCGGTCATCGCCAGGGTGCGCGGAATCGGCGTAGCGGTCATGATCAGCTGATGCGGGTGGAAGCCCTGCTGCTGGCCCTTTTCCCACAGCGCCAGGCGTTGATGAACGCCAAAGCGGTGCTGTTCGTCGATAATCACCAGCGCCAGGCCGTTAAACTGCACCTGCTCCTGAAAAATGGCGTGGGTGCCGACAATCATCTGCACTTCACCGTTGGCGATGGCTTCCTGCTGCGCCTGGCGCGCTTTGCCTTTCTGTTTGCCAGCCAGCCAGCCGACTTCAATGCCCAGCGGCGCGAACCAGCTGCGGAAATTATTGGCGTGCTGCTCGGCGAGCAGTTCGGTCGGCGCCATCAGCGCCACCTGCTTACCATGGGCGATAGCGCGCAAGGCGGCCAGCGCGGCAACCAGCGTTTTACCGGATCCGACGTCGCCCTGGACCAGGCGCATCATCGGCACGTCCAGCGCCATATCGCGCTCGATCTCCGCGGTGACGCGCGCCTGCGCACCCGTTGGTTTAAAGGGCAGGGAAGCCAGAAGCTGGGTTTTCAGCGTGTCGTTGGCGCTGAGCGGCAGCGCATGGTAGCGCTGGGCGCCGGCGCGAAGCGCCAGCATGCTGAGATTATGCGCCAGCAACTCTTCCAGGATAAGACGCTGCTGTGCCGGATGTTTACCGCTCTCCAGCTCGCTGAGCTGTAGCGACGGCGGCGGGCGGTGCAGCGTACGCAGCGCCTCCGGCAGGCTCATCATCCCCTGCGCCAACTCCGGCGGCAGCAGTTCGCTAATCGCGCAGGTTTCCAGCAGCTCAAGCGCCTGATCGGTGAGTTTGCGCAGCGTCGCCTGCTTAATGCCTTCAGTGGTTGGGTAGACCGGAGTGAGGGTTTCCTGCAGCTCCGGGGTACTCATATCACCCTGTACGCGATATTCCGGGTGGATCATCTCGGCGCCAAACTTGCCGCGTTTAGCTTCGCCGTAGGCCAGCACGCGACGACCGGTCGCCAGGCTGTTTTTCATCGCCGCGTTGAAGTTGAAAAAACGCATGGTCAGGATGCCGGAGCCGTCGCTGATCTGACAGGTCATCATCCGGCGGCCGCCGAAGGTGATATTGCTGTTGAGCACTTCACCCTCTACGGTTGCGTAGACGCCCGGCAGCAGTTCGCCGATTTGATACAGGTGGGTTCGGTCTTCATAGCGTAGCGGCAGGTGAAGTAGCAGGTCCTGAACCGTATGCAGACCGATTTTCGCTAGTTTGCTGCTCTGTGCGGCGCCAACGCCGGTCAGCGAGTTGAGCGGGACGGCATCTAACAGGCGGCCTGACATTGGATTTACCTCGCCGCCTGCATCGTTGCCCACCACGAGGCATCGGCTTCGACTTCACCCTGCTCGTTGACGTGGGGATAAGGCAGCCCTTTTTGTTTGGCGACGCGCGCCAGCACCGGGTAACCGCCTTCAAATAGCAGCCGCTGCTGCTCTTCAGGCGGCAGCATGCTATTAGCGCGTTGGTACATTCCAGCGTTCTGCCGCTGACGCTGCGCTTCGTAAAGGATCAGCGCGGAGGCGACGGAGACGTTCAGCGACTGCACCATACCGACCATAGGGATAATGATGTCCTGGTCTGCCAGCGCCAGCGCTTCCTGGGTGATGCCGGTTTTCTCCTGGCCCATCAGGATACAGGTCGGGCGCGTATAGTCGATTTCGCGAAAATCGATGGCTTTGTCGGAAAGGTGCGTCGCGAGGATTTGCATGCCCCGGCCTTTTAAGTGGCTGACGGCATCGCCGATAGTGCGGTGTGTTTTCACCTGCACCCAACTATTGCTGCCGGCGGCGGCAGAGGCCATGGTGCGCATACGGCTGCCAGGCCAGATGGCGTGTACTTCGTGTACGCCGATGGCGTCTGCGGTGCGGATGACCGCAGAGACGTTATGGGGTTTATGGACCTGCTCCATGCAGACCGTCAGATCAGGCTGACGCCTGGCGAGCATCTCGCAGATACGCGCATAACGCTGTGAATTCATTCTACTTAATCCTTCGAACTGCCTCGGCGTTAGCTGCACTCACTCACCCCAGTCACGTACTTCAGTACCTTCCTGGGGATTCGATTTTTGTAAAAGCTAATTTCGGTTACGAGTGACTTTAATCACGTCCGGCATGACGCGAATTTTGCGCATGATATTCGCCAGATGCACACGATCGCGCGCGGTCAGGCGGATAAAGGCGCTGTAAACGCGGCCATCTTTTTCTTCCGTATTCAGGCTCTGAATATTGGAAGACGCGGTGTTGATTGCGGCCGTCAGGTTAGCCAGCGCGCCCTGGTGGTTGAACATATCCACCTTAATTTCGGCGATAAATTCCTGCGCAGTTTCTTTATCCCATTCGACCGCCATAAACTTCTCAGGCTCTTTCTGGTAGCCGCGGATGTTACGACAGGATTCATGGTGGATAACCAACCCTTTGCCTGGGCTGACGTGGGCGATGATCGGATCCCCCGGAATCGGACGACAGCACTTGGCGAAAGTAATCAGCACGCCATCGGCGCCCTTGATCGGCAGATGGCCGTGATTCGACGCGTTGGCCGGCACCGGTGCGGCAGAGGCTTCGCCCTGCTGCAGGTTTTTCGCCACCACCACGCTCATCGCGTTACCGAGACCGATTTCCGCCAGCAGATCGTCAAGCGTGGCCAGCTTCATGCGGTCAAGTTCGCGCTGGATGTTCTCTGGCGGGATCTCTGCCAGCTTGCGGCTGCCGCCTAACGCGTGGTTAAGCAGCCGGCGGCCAAGGCTGACCGAATCGTCGCGCTTAAGGTTCTTCAGCAGTTGGCGGATCTTGGCGCGCGCTTTTGAGCTGACGACAAAGTTCAGCCATGCGGCATTCGGGCGTGCGCCCGGCGCGGTAATGATTTCGACAGTCTGGCCGCTGGAGAGTGGTTGCGACAGCGGATAGGGCTGACGGTCGACGCGCGCGCCGACGCAGGCATGGCCGATATCGGTATGCACCGCATAGGCGAAGTCCACCGGCGTGGCGCCGGCAGGCAGTTCGACAATGCGCCCTTCCGGGGTGAAAACGTAAATCTCATCCGGGAACAGATCGGATTTAACGCTCTCGATAAATTCAAACGAGCTACCGGCGCTCTGCTGCAGTTCCAGCAGGCTTTGCATCCAGCGCTGAGCGCGGATTTGCGCGGTCGTGCTGCTTTCGCCCCCGTGCTCTTTATAAGCCCAGTGCGCCGCAACCCCCATCTCCGCCATCTGGTCCATATCTTCGGTACGGATTTGTACCTCGACCGGGACGCCGTGGGGGCCAATCATCGAGGTGTGCAAAGATTGATAGCCGTTCGCTTTTGGAATGGCGATGTAATCTTTGAAACGACCGGGACGCGGCTTGTAGAGGCTGTGCATTTGGCCCAGCACGCGATAGCAGATATCGGGATCGTGAACAATAACGCGGAAGGCGTAAATATCCATGATCGAGTGAAAACGCTGCTCTTTAAGCACCATTTTGCAGTAAATGGAGTACAGATGCTTTTCGCGACCGCTGACGCGGCAGGGAATTCCCGCTTCCTGTAAACGCCCTTCGATTTCAGAGAGGATCTTTTGAATCATCTCTTTACGATTACCGCGCGCTGCTTTAACCACTTCTTTGATGACGCGGTAGCGGTTAGGGTACAGCGCTTCAAAGCCCAGCTCTTCGAGCTCGGTTTTGATGTGATGGATACCTAGACGGTGCGCCAGAGGGCTATAAATTTCCAGCGTTTCGCGGGCGATGCGGCGGCGTTTATCCGGGCGTAGCGAGCCCAGGGTGCGCATATTGTGGGTGCGGTCGGCAAGCTTGATGAGGATGACGCGGATATCCTGCACCATCGCCATGATCATTTTGCGGAAGTTTTCGGCCTGAGCCTCTTTCTTATCGCGGAACTTGAGCTTATCAAGTTTCGACACCCCCTCTACCAGTTCGGCGACGCTTTTACCAAAAAGCTGTTCCATGTCCTGGTAGGTGGCAGGGGTATCTTCAATCACATCATGCAGCAGCGCGGCCATCAGCGTTTCGTAGTCGAGTTTCATCTCGGCCAGAATACAGGCCACCGCTACCGGGTGCGTGATATAGGGTTCACCGCTTGAACGTGTCTGACCCTCGTGAGCGTCACGTGCAACGAGATACGCCTGCCGAAGGCGCTTGATTTGCTCTTCCGGCAGGTAGTTTTGAATCAGCTGATTCAGGCTTTCAAACAGATACAAGGGCGACCCGCTGTGTGATTAACGACGACCTTCAGCAATCGCGGTAACGGCTTGTAATTCAGCGGCTTCCTGCTCTTGCTGTTCCTGGCGCTCACGTACGTCAAGGATCTGGTTGTTGATCAGACCTTCTTCGATTTCGCGCAGTGCGATAACGGTGGTTTTATCGTTTTCTTCCGGTACCAGCGGATCCTTTCCGCCTACCTGCATCTGACGAGCGCGACGCGCGGCGACCAGTACCAGGTCAAAACGGTTACCAATTTTCTCTACAGCGTCCTGAACAGTTACGCGTGCCATACTTAAAATGCTCCACAGGTGAAGAAATGACTGGGCATGATACTGAATGTGGGTTCAGTCTGCCAATAGTTTGGTGATTAAAGCGCCATGTCGCTGCTTTTGGCGGCTCATGCGCAGACGTTCAGCGCGGATAATGTTTTTCAGATCGCCTAAAGCGGTATCAAAATCATCATTCACAATAAGGTAATCATATTCCGCGTAATGGCTCATTTCTGCAACTGCCTGCGCCATACGTTTTGCGATGACTTCCTCGCTGTCCTGACCGCGGCCGCGCAGGCGGCGGTCAAGCTCGTCTTTTGACGGCGGCAGAATAAAGATACTGCGCGCGCCGGGCATTTTATTACGAATTTGCTGGGCGCCCTGCCAGTCGATATCGAGGAAAACATCGACGCCGGTCGCCAGAACCTGCTCGATAGCTTCACGAGAGGTGCCGTAATAGTTGCCAAAAACCTCAGCGTGCTCAAGGAAAGCGTCTTCGCTAATCATCGACCTGAATTTATCGTGATCGACAAAGAAATAGTGTTCACCGTGAACTTCACCCGGGCGCGGATTGCGCGTGGTATGCGACACAGAAACCTGGGAGTCGTACAACGGTTGGGTTTTCAATAAAGCCTGAATCAGGCTGGATTTACCCGCGCCGCTAGGGGCGGAAACAATATAAAGCGTGCCTTGAGCCATGAGTGTCTTTTGTATGTGATTGTCGAAAGAGATCCTACATACGAGCCTATTATACACGCCGCCGCTGCGTGACGCAGTCATTGTCACACTTTTTGCCGCTGTTTCTTTCATTTTGCCTGCCGCTTTCCTGATTTCTTAAGCGGTTGCAGCAACCATGCGTAAATTCTGGAAAGCCGCTCGCAGCGTGATGATTTGCCTGTCGCCGCGGCTCCGGTCTTTAGCGCACGATGCCGCAAGGTAGAACAAGGAGGGAAACATGCGCAGATGGCTGATAGCGGCAGCGTTATGGATGGCGGCGGCAAGCCCAATGGCGGCCTGCCCGGCGTGGTCTTTGCAACGCGCGGAGCAGGAGATAGGCCACCTCAGTCGGCAAATTGCCGACTGGAAAGAGGCCTACTGGCAGCAGGGAAGCAGCGGGGTCAGCGACGAGGTCTACGACATGCTCTCGGTCCGGTTGGCGCAGTGGCGGCGCTGCTTCGGTGAGAAGGCGCCGCCTGGAGACGAGCTGCCGCCGCCACGCGGCGAAGTCAAGCATCCTATCGCGCATACCGGCGTGCGCAAACTGCCTGATGCCACGAGCGTTGGCCGCTGGATGCGCGATAAAACCGACCTGTGGGTACAACCGAAAGTCGACGGTGTCGCGGTGACGCTGGTTTATCGCGGCGGTAGGTTTATACGGGCGATTAGCCGCGGCGACGGTCTGGCGGGTGAAGACTGGACGGCAAAAGTGCGCCAGATCCCCGGCGTACCGCTGACCACCTCCGGGACGCTGGCGAATAGCGTTCTGCAGGGCGAGATTTTTCAGCGGCGAGAGGGGCATATACAAAAGGGGATGGGCGGTATGAATTCACGGGCGAGAGTGGCCGGGATACTGATGCGCAAAGCACCGTCGGCGGCGTTGAGCACGCTGGGGGTGTTTATCTGGGCCTGGCCTGATGGCCCGGCCCGGATGTCTACCCGTCTGGCGCTGCTTGCTGACGGTGGGTTTCCTGTAGCGCAGCGCTATTCCCATCCGGTTAAAGATTGGCAGCAGGCTGCCGCCTGGCGGGAGCGCTGGTTTACCTCGCCGCTGCCCTTTGTCACCGACGGTATCGTAATCCGTACCCAGAGAGAACCCGCCGGTGACGGTTGGCTTCCCGGACAGGGGTTCTGGGTGGCGGCCTGGAAATATCAGCCAGTTTCACAAGTGGCGGAAGTGAGCACAATCCAGTTTGCCATCGGGCGTAGCGGTAAAATAACTGTTGTGGCGCATCTACAACCGATAAAGCTGGACGACAAGCTCGTGCGGCGGGTCAATGTCGGTTCGGTGGCCCGCTGGCGGCAGTTAGATCTCGCCCCAGGCGATCAGATCCTGGTGAGCCTTGCGGGGCAAGGGATCCCGCGGCTGGATGATGTAGTATGGCGTGGCCTGAACAGAACGAAGCCGTTGGTGCCTGATACTCGCTATCACTCTCTTACCTGTTTTGAAAACTCCGATGAATGCCGGGAGCAGTTCATCGCGCGATTGGTTTGGATAAGCTCCGAGCAAGGATTAGGCATTGATAGCCTGGGAGAAGCAGGATGGAGACAGCTTGCTCAGTCGCGCCATTTCCAACATATCTTCTCCTGGCTTGAGTTGACGGTGTCGCAGTTGGAAAACATTCCTGGCTTAACGGCAACCCGCGCAGAGCAACTTTGGCATCGCTTTGCACTAACACGGCGCGCACCCTTTCATCGATGGATAAGCGCGCTTGGTGTGCCGCTTCCGCGCGCTGCCATGCGGGTCTTAAAAGATAATTCATGGCGGCTAATTGAGAAGCGTGATGTCACGAGCTGGCAAACGTTACCCGGCGTTGGGCCAAAGAATGCTCAACGGCTTGTTGAGTTTATTCACCATCCGGTCATCAAGTCGATAGTGCTAAAACTTGGTCAACTGGAGGTGGACGGTTTTTCGTAATCTATAGCGAATTTCTTTTTACTTTACGCCATGGGGTCTTTTGGTCCGGTGCGCTGAATGTATTGCGTAACTGGTCATAATTGAATATATGCCGTCCGCCGTCCATGACCGAAATTTGCGATTCGGGTTGATAGCACTTCTCGAGGAGAGAATCACAATTTTCGATACCGGTGCTGATACCTAACCAACTTAACATCAGGGCGTAGTTGTTGGTGGTTGGCCAGCGTTCGTTTACCCAGCCAATACGTCGTTTCTGGTTGGCCAGGGCGCTTTGGCTATACCAAATGAACTGTGGCACGTCATAAGCCTCTTTACTGGGATTACGGGAACCGTGCATATACAGTGAAGCCAGATCGGGATTTTTTTCCAGACCATGGTCGGAAAAATAAATTAGAGAAGAGGCGCTATTTTGTATGCGCTTAACGACTTCGCCGATAAAAGAGTCGGTGAATCGGATGGCGTTATTGTAGCAATCCTCGTATTTATCACCGGTATTGAGAATTGCGGCGGACTGTGGATATCGGTCGCAGGCCATTTCATGGCTACCGTTAATATGTAAAAAAATGACTTTTTTGCCCGGCACTTTTAATGCTTCATCCAGCGCGGGAAGCAGGTCACTATCGTATTGGGTATGTATCCATTGATGCTTTTCGCTGGTTGAGGCGATCGCCACAATATAGTTATTACTTTTTCCTGAGTTGCCCTGCGCACTGATCCACTCGGTATAAAAGCCGGATTGCCGGGAAATATTCACGATATTATCGGCCATCGAGTCGGCGGTAAAGTTATCCGGGTCGGCCTTACTGAGGACCATAGGTACAGCAAGTACCGTGGCGGAGGCAGGCGCGATAGCGTGTTTAAAAATAAGCGCGTTTTGGGTAAATGCGCTGGCAACCGGTGTCGTTTGCTGGGAGAAACCGTAGAGCTGCATGTTACTTCTGCGTGCGGACTCGCCAACAATGACAACATAAGTGTCGATGCCCGTATCATGTGCCTGTAGCGCAGGATAGTGAGGCGTTGACTGCGTAATGTGTTCGGCTAGTGAATTATCGCGATCGGCGATGACGAATTCAGAAGCAGTATACAACGGAGTGTTAACCAGAATTCGCGAACTAAGCGGGTAATAAACCTCTAAATCCTGGTTCTTTTTGATGATGCTGGAGATGGAGAAATAGCCCATAAAGAGCGCGAGTAGAATAACGCTGATACCTTTGGTTCGCGTTGATAGCTTCTCGCTGAGCAACTTCACCGCCCACCAGGTAATCACGAAGTAGAAAGCCGCTATTGGCAGAATATAGAGGTACAAACCGGCTATGCTTTTCGCTTCAGAATAATTAGTTGCCAAAATACTCATGGCGAAAACGGTATTGAACTCGCTTTTGTAGATATCCCAGGTACTGAAAGCGATGGCGAAATTAAGCGTCAGGGCGCTGGTTAACAAAAAGAGAATGACTTTCCCGGATGTATAGCGATAAATCCACGACACGCTTAGTAACAAAAGCGTGTTGCAGATGGCGATGCGCAATGCAAATCGGATGGGCTGCGTGAAAAAAACAGGCCAGAGCTGGATGAGGATAGATATCGCCAATAAGGCGATAAAGTGCCCAGAAAATTTTCTGTTGATGGTCAGAGCAAGGCTTTTAGCAAATGACATTAGTGCTTAACATGGGCTTTAGTGAAATAAGGTCGGTATTATAAGTCTTTTCTGATTGTTGGTGGGGGCTATATGTGCCCTCCAGTCAATTAGTGTGACCCATGTCGGTAATAAAAAACCGGTAGACCTAATTTTAAACGTATAGCCAGCAGCCGGGTGGTAAAGCCAAACAGAAGCGTTGTGATAACCACCACGTCATGGTCGCTTATGTAATGCTGTAAGGCGATGTACAGAATAGCTGCGGCAAAAGAGATGCCAGCGTACAGCTCTTTCTGAAACACCAGCGGGATACGTTTACAGAACATATCGCGCAGCACGCCGCCAAAGACGCCGGTGATCACGGCGGCAATAGACGCGATTATCGGCCCTTCGCCCATATCCAGCGCGATTTGCGCGCCAATAATCGAGAACACAATCAGACCCAGGGCATCCAGCACCAGAAACAGGCGGCGCAGGTGTGGCATTACCGGCGCGGCGATAGTCGTGAGGACGGCGGCTACCGCCACAATAATGACGTATTCCGGATGCTTCACCCAACCGAGCGGATAATGGCCGAGAAGGATATCGCGTACAGAACCCCCGCCGAGCGCGGTAGCGGTGGCGATAATAATCACCCCAAAGGTGTCCATACGGCGACGCCCGGCTGCTAAAGCGCCAGTCATCGCTTCCGCCGTAATACCAATCAGATAAAGAACATGAAGCAGCATAAATCCCCCACAATGATGGGCAAAGGGTAGCGATTTGTGCGGCAGATCACGATTGAGTTTTTCTAAAGCGAGCTCATTTACATGAAAAAATCTAATGCAAAAATGAAGGGGTAGTCCCCTTATATGGGATTATGTATATTTTTCTTTTTTAAAAGTGATAAGAAAAAATAATGCTGGCCCGTAAGGCGAGCCAGCAGGAGAGGACATTACTCGATATTCTGAATCTGCTCGCGCATCTGCTCGATCAGCACCTTCAGCTCGATCGCTGAATTGGTTACGTCGGCATTGATGGATTTTGACGCCAGAGTATTCGACTCGCGGTTGAACTCCTGCATCATGAAGTCGAGGCGGCGACCCACGGCTTCTTTCTTCTTCAGAATGTTGTAGGTCTCTTTAACGTGCGCTTCCAGGCGATCGAGCTCTTCGGCGACGTCGATACGCTGAGCCATCAACACCAGCTCTTGCTCGAGACGGTTGTTTTCCAGCTGCACTTCGGCGTCTTCAAGCTTGGCGACCAGGCGCTCGCGCTGCCACTGCAGGATTTCCGGCATATGGGCGCGGACTTTGCTGACTTCGGCGCTGACGCCTTCCAGGCGTTGTTCGATCAGCGTTTTCAGTGCCTGACCTTCGGTTTCACGGGCGACGATAAAGTCGTCCAGCGCGCCGTTCAGGGCGTTGAGGATTTCAGCGGCAATCGCATCAAGGTCCTGTTCTTGCGCCGCCATCACTCCAGGCCAGCGCAGGATATCAACCGGGTTGATCTCGCCTTCATCGCTCTGCATTTTTACCCAGTTCGCGGCGTTCACCAGCTGCTTCGCCAGGTTCTCATTGAGGATCAGTTCACCCTGGGCGCTGGGATCCTGCTCAAAACGCAGGGTACATTCGATTTTGCCGCGAGTCAGACGAGAGCGGATGCGCTCGCGAACCACGGGTTCCAGGCTCCGGAACTGTTCCGGCAGGCGGAAGTAGGTTTCCAGATAGCGTTGGTTTACCGAGCGCAGTTCCCACGCGGCGCTGCCCCAGTCACCCTTGATTTCACGCCGGGCATAGGCGGTCATACTGCGGATCATAGACGTTCCTGTTTTCGTAATAATGAATGCAACGATTATAGCTATGCGAGCGATGACTTAACAGGAATAGTGATGACATTCCTGGATGACGATTGTTTAAAGGGGTGTAGTTACCATATATTTTAAAATTTTAACGAATTAATCATAAAGATATGTGATTTGGAAATGCTTGTAGTATTGAATTATTGCGAACTACTGTAGTTAATGTTTTATATTATTTAATGTGGATATAAAATCCAGATAACTCTATATAAGTTGTTTTACTGATAGAAAAGCCATTCGGGACGGCGAACTCGTGTTAAATATAACTCCGGAAAATGGACTTATGTACAATCTTGAAGCATCACATATGTTTTTTTGAATTTTATACGATGAGTGTATTAACTTTACCATTGTTTATATTATTACCGTGAATATTACGACTCCAATTATATCTAGTGATTTTATATTGGCACTTTTTAATTTTTGGCGGTATTACCTTGCCCGACAGAAAGATCGCTAGTATAGTCGTTTTAACTAGTATAGCCGTTTTAAATGAGTTCTATAAAAAGGATTTTAATATGGACGCTATGTTGGACAGAGTCATTAGAGAGTTTTTCCCTAATACAAATGTTCCATCCTGGAAAAAATTGGTTTTCAGAGTCGCATTTGGCAGTAAGGCATTTTCTCGTTTAACGGATGACGAGCAGTTAGTTAATAAAAATGGAGTGCCATGGGTCAGTTCTATCATTGATTTTTTTAAAGTGCGATGTGAAACGGAACTCTCTGATTTTAATAATATACCCCGGAACGGTGCTACGGTTATTATTTCAAATCATCCTACGGTTTTGGATGGTCTTGCCTTAATACATACTGTCTCCAGGGTCAGGAAAGATATAAAAATAGTGGCTAACCACATTTTGCCAATGATATTCCCACAAGTATCAGAACTTACCATTGGCATTAAGAATATGGCAGGTAAAATGAGCCATAAGAAATTCAGAGAGATGAACGAGCACCTGAGGAATGGCGGCGTATTGATTATTTTTCCTGCAGGTAAGCTGGCTAACTGGTCTCTTTCTGGATTGCAGGAACATAAGTGGAACCCAGGGTTTTTACAGCTGGCGATGAGAAATAATGCAGCGCTGGTACCTGTTCATATTACAGGATCAAACAGCAAAACTTATTATTTTACTGCAACAGTCTGGCGGCAACTGTCAAATATAATGATTATTCGTGAAGCTTTACGCCACCATGATAAGACCATGAAAATCAATGTAGGGCAGCAAATATCCTTATCTTCGTTTAAACGATATAATAAAGATCTTTCTGCTGCGGCAAGTGTATGCTTGATGCATCTCCAGAGCATGGGGAAGAATGGACCCGCGCTTGTCGATACAATTTCGCCACAAGAATTAATAGAAAGCAGAGAGAGTTTAATAAGTACCATAGAAAAATGCGAAGTTTTAAGACAGTTTAATGATGGCAAAAAATTATTGATATATCGCCAAAATACTAGCGGTACCTCACCCATTATTGATGAATTAGGGCGCTTACGCGAAAGTTGTTATCGTGATATTGGCGCAGGGTCCGGTAAAGATAGAGATAACGATATTTTTGATGAAAGCTATTACCATATCATTTTGTGGGATCCTTCTGATGTTGAAATATTGGGCGCGTATCGTCTAATACCCGTTGGTGAGCAGTTAGCGCGACATGGGATTACAGGCCTCTACAGCAACAGTCTGTTTAAATATCATGATAGTGCATATTGCTGTTTAGAAAAGTGTGTGGAAATAGGTCGTGGCTTTATCCAGAAGCCCTATCAAAAAAGTAATGTACTCGATTATTTATGGCGAGGGATATTTGATTTTATAAAAAGATATCCTGACTATAAGTATTTGTTAGGTGTATTGACCATTCCCGGGTCTTTTCCTGAAGATGTGCAAAAACTCATTGTGTCATTTTATAATATATATTTTTCTACCTCAATTGACTTTTGTACGCCAATAGAATTATTTACTGCAGAAGATACGCAAAGTGATAGTCCTTTTTCCGGAAAAGATTTTAGAGATGACTGGTGTGTGCTTAACCATCTACTGAGAGAAAAAGGTTATGAACTACCATGGCCTTTTAAACAGAGTGCTAAGTGGTTTTCTCCAGGTGGGTCGTCGATCATGTCATTCACAAAAGATAACTCTTTTAACTCGATAGCAGGATTAAACCTGAGTGCTATTGATAAACTGAATGAAATATACTTTAAACACTATTTAAAAGAGTAAGCTGACGACGACGTTCAGGTTCTGGATGATAGCAATTCAATTTCAAACTTCAGTAATGAAAAAATTATATGCGTACGGATGCGTTTTAATGCAAAAGCCAGTAAATATATTTTTTGTGTTGATAGCTATGCTGATGATAACGGGGTGTGATAACAAACCAGATAACATTCTATCTGGTTATTCACATGGCGATTTTGTATATCTCTCTTATTCTGGTAATGAAAAAATAGAACGGCTCTTGATTAATAAAGGAGATAATGTAACAACAGGACAGGAGTTAGTTAAGATGGAGTCCTTTGATACTCAAAACATTCTTCTGCGGGCTGAGGAAAAACTTTCAGCAGAGAGCGCATTGTTACGAAATTTAGAGTCGGGAGAACGGCCCGAAGAGCTAGATATTATACGTGCCCAGATTAAAAAAGCACGATCGGCAGAATCCCAGGTAAAACGCCAGCTTGGGCGGTATCGTAATCTTTATGCCAGCCATGCTATATCGCTAGCGGAATGGGAGGATATCAGGGATGAGTTAACGCAAAAAGGCGCGCAGGTCGAAGAGTTAATTAATCAACTCAAAGCGCGGCAATTGCCTGCTCGTCAGGATGAAATTAGCCAACAGCTCTCGTTGGTGGCTGTGGCAAAACACGAACGTGATAAGGCGCTTTGGGATGTTCAGCAAACGACTATTGTTTCTCCGGTAAATGCCAAAGTTTTTGATATCATTTATCGTGCCGGGGAGCGCCCCTCCTCGGGTAAATCAATAATCAGTCTGTTACCTCCTGATAATGTAAAAGTACGCTTCTTTATACCCGAAGCGATGCTCGGTAAATTTAAAGTTGGAGATAAGGTAAGGCTTAAATGCGATGGTTGCGCAGAGCCTATACCTGGAGTTATTAATTATATCAGTCCTGAAGCAGAATTTACGCCGCCGGTAATTTATAGTACGAAACGCCGTGAGAAGCTCATTTTTATGGCTGAGGCGATTCCCGCACCGAACCAGGCTGAGCGGATGAAAATCGGCCAGCCGTTTGATGTGGAGATTATTTCGGATGAATAATCTTTGTATTGATGTACGAAATCTCAATAAACATTTTGGCGAGCATCATGTTGTAAAGGATTTCTCCCTTCAGGTGGAAAAAGGCGAGATTTATGGTTTCCTTGGCCCGAACGGTAGCGGAAAAACGACATCGATTCGTATGATGTGTGGGTTGATTACGCCAGATTCAGGAGAAGGCACTTGTCTGGGGATGGACATCTTTACTCAGCGGGAAAAAATAAAAAAGAATATAGGTTACATGACCCAGTATTTCTCAATGTGGGGAAATTTAACCATCCGGGAAAACTTACTTTTTATTTCGCGGTTATATAGCCTCGACCAGCGTAAAGCCCGAGTTGAACGTGCGCTTGAAGAGTTAGGTCTCACTACCCGACAGCACCAACTGGCTAAGGAGCTTTCTGGCGGCTGGAAGCAAAGAATGGCCCTCGCCGCTTGCATGTTGCATGAACCTGTTTTGCTGTTTTTGGATGAACCCACCGCTGGCGTGGATCCAAAGGCGCGGCGGGAGTTCTGGCAAATGTTGCACCAGCTATCTGACAGGGGGATCTCGATCCTGGTTAGCACCCATTATATGGATGAGGCCGAGCGCTGTCATAAGGTTGCCTATCTGTCTTATGGCCGCCTACTGGCAAATGGCACTATTGCGTCTATTATTGCGTCCCAGAATCTTATCACCATGCGAACGGGCGGCGCCGGTCTGACGGTGCTTGAAAACCAGCTACAGCGCTTGCCGGATATTGAGCAAACGGTCATTTTTGGCAATCAGCTTTATATTACTTCCAGAGATGAAGCGAAGTTAAAATCCACTCTTTTTGCATTTACACAACAGGGCTATGAGTTCTGCCGGGTTGAAACCAATCTGGAAGATGCATTTACCTACTTGATGAAAAATGATCGTGAAAAAAATTAATTTAAGCTTCTCCTTAACTCGTTTAATTGGTGTGATTATTAAGGAAATCCACGAATTACGTCGCGATAAAGTCAGTATCAGTATGGTGCTCCTGACACCTATTTTTCAGCTGATCATACTTGGTTATGCCATCAACATGGACCCACATAATCTTCCTACCGCATTATTAAATTACGATACCGAAAGGATGAGTCAGATATTTGTGACGGAAGCACAAAATACAGGGTATTTTTCGATGATTCCCGTCGATTCTGAAGAGGCGGCGCAGAAAGCGTTTGTTCGGGGGGATGTTACCTTTATTGTGACTATTCCTGAGGGATTTACACGCAAGATGCTTCGTGGAGAAAAGCCTCAACTACTCATTCAAGGGGATGCTATCGATCCGATAACCACGGGGAATGCGCTAAGCGCACTTGTGCAGGTTGCGAAATCGATGTTTCAGAAAGATTTGCCGGGTAATATGCGTATAGCGCAAAAAGAGGATGATTTCGAGCTTATTATCCATCGAATGTTTAACCCGGAGGGGATTACTCAGTTTAATACTATACCAGGTATTATGGGGTCGATACTCAGCACAACATTGATTCTGATGACAGCCCTGTCTATTACCCGTGAACGAGAAAATGGTGCGTTAGAAAATTTACTAGTTTCTCCGTTGTCCGGGCTTGAGGTCATTATTGGGAAGATAACACCTTTTGTTATCATTGGCCTGTTTCAGGCGACGTTAATCCTGATTGCCGCCGTTCTGTTGTTCGATATTCCCCTTTACGGTAGCGTTTTCCTGCTGTTTTTTGTGTTGTTAATTTATGTCTTTCTTTGCCTTTCAATTGGCATTGGTATTTCTGGAATGGCACAAAACCAACTGCAGGCGCTGCAAATGTCGTCATTTTATTTTATCCCTTCAATTATGCTTTCCGGTTTTATCAGTCCTTTTATTAGTATGCCTGATTGGGCGAAAGCCATTGGCTCTTGTTTACCGCTGACCTATTTCATCCGACTGGTTAAGGGCATCATGCTGAAAGGATATTCTGCGACGGCATTATTACCCGATCTTTTGCCGCTGATCGGTCTGGCAGTGATTGTGATTGGCGTGGGGTTGAAATCTTATCGTAAAACGCTGGACTAACATTATGTGCTCGCCCGGCAGGTGTTGGCATAGGCTTTTCGCCATGAAATTCGTATAATGCGCCCTCACATTCGTTTCAAGCCGGAGAGTAATCATGCGTCCAGCAGGCCGTAGCGCTAATCAGGTGCGTCCAGTAACCCTGACCCGTAACTATACAAAACATGCTGAAGGCTCCGTGCTGGTCGAATTTGGCGACACCAAAGTGCTGTGCACTGCCTCCATCGACGAAGGCGTACCGCGCTTCCTGAAAGGTCAGGGCCAGGGCTGGATCACCGCCGAATATGGCATGCTGCCGCGCTCCACCCATACCCGTAACGCTCGCGAAGCCGCAAAAGGCAAGCAGGGCGGCCGCACGATGGAAATTCAGCGTTTGATTGCCCGCGCGCTGCGCGCTGCGGTGGATCTTAAAGCGCTGGGCGAGTTCACCATTACGCTCGATTGCGATGTGCTGCAGGCCGATGGCGGTACCCGTACCGCGTCCATTACCGGCGCCTGCGTTGCGCTGGCCGATGCGCTGAACAAACTGGTTGCTGCCGGTAAACTCAAAACCAACCCAATGAAGGGAATGGTGGCCGCCGTTTCCGTTGGTATCGTTAATGGCGAAGCCATTTGCGATCTGGAGTACGTGGAAGATTCCGCCGCGGAAACCGATATGAATGTGGTAATGACCGAAGACGGTCGCATCATTGAGGTGCAGGGCACGGCGGAAGGCGAGCCGTTCACCCATGAAGAGCTCCTCACTCTCCTGGCGTTAGCGCGAGGGGGAATCGAATCTATTATTGCGACGCAGAAAGCGGCGTTAGAAAATTAATGATTAAGGCGACTGATAAGTCGCCTTTTTTTTGCGCTTTATCCCTCATTACACCTGCGAAGGATAGGGCGCGTAGTCCGACAATGATGACAGTACTAAAAGGAGCGAATCCATGAAGCCGTATCAGCGCCAGTTTATTGAGTTTGCGCTTAGCAAGCAGGTTCTTAAGTTTGGCGAATTTACGCTGAAATCCGGGCGTAAGAGCCCCTATTTCTTCAACGCCGGCCTGTTTAATACCGGGCGCGATCTGGCTCTGCTGGGCCGTTTCTACGCCGAGGCGCTGGTGGATTCCGGGATCGAGTTCGACCTGCTGTTCGGCCCGGCCTATAAAGGCATCCCAATCGCCACCACTACCGCCGTCGCACTGGCTGAACATCATGACCGTGACCTGCCGTACTGCTTCAACCGTAAAGAAGCGAAGACCCACGGTGAAGGCGGCAACCTGGTCGGTAGCCCGCTACAGGGCCGCGTGATGCTGGTGGACGACGTGATTACCGCCGGTACCGCAATTCGTGAATCAATGGAAATTATTCAGGCTAATGGCGCTGAGTTGGCCGGCGTGCTGATCTCGCTTGACCGCCAGGAACGCGGCCGCGGCGAGATCTCCGCGATTCAGGAGGTGGAACGTGATTATGGCTGCAAAGTGATTTCTATCGTCACTCTGAAAGATCTTATCGCCTATCTGGAAGAAAAGCCTGAGATGGCTGAGCATTTGGCATCGGTACGCGCTTACCGCGAAGCCTACGGCGTCTGATGCAGAAACCGGCAGCCTGGCTGCCGGTATAGCCAGAGCACGCTGAGAAGGTGAATGATGAGCCATGCAGCCTTGCGGCTGCATATTGAGATTTACTGCAGTTGCGCGGCGACCAGCGGCCAGCGGGCATCGAAATCATCCGTAGGGCGGTACTTGAACTCGCTACGCACAAAACGCGACAGCATGCCTTCGCAAAATGCCAGCAGCTGGCTTGCCAGTAGCGTCTCGTCGAGGGTGTAGCCTTCTCCCTCACGCATTTTCTTTTCACGCATCACCTGACGCAATTGAACTTCGATACGTTCAAATAGCTGGTTGATACGACCCTGCAGACGGTCCTGTTCGAACATTAAGGCGTGGCCGGTGAGGATACGCGTCAGCCCAGGATTACGCTCGCCAAACCCAAGAATCAGCAGAACAATCAGGCGCAGACGAGCCGTAGTGTCCTTTTCATCTTTCAAAATCAAATTGATGCGCGTAATCAGACTGTCTTCAATGAACTCGATCAGGCTGTCAAACATGCGGGTTTTACTGGGAAAATGACGGTATAACGCCGCTTCGGAAACACCGACGGAGGCCGCCAGTTTCGCCGTGGTAATACGTTGACTACCATCGCTGGATTCAAGCATCAGCGCCAGAGACTGAAGTATTTCTTCGCGACGATTCCTTTTCGCAGTTTGTTTTTCTGCCATGTTTTAAAATACCCCTGAAAATAAGCACTTGTCAGGCAGGCATCCACAAAGCGACCGCAAACCTTAGTTTGCGGTGATGTTATTGCATTATGCGCTTTGGGATGCGGGTTCCGTATAGCCGGGCTTATTTGCGCCCTGAGTGGCCGAAGCCGCCTTCGCCGCGGTCGGTGGCGTCAAATTCTTCCACCAGATTAAACTCCGCCTGTACCACCGGCACAAAGACCATCTGCGCGATGCGCTCGCCCGGCTCGATAGTAAAGCTCTGCTGGCCGCGGTTCCAGACGGACACCATCAGCTGGCCCTGGTAGTCGGAGTCGATAAGTCCGACCAGGTTGCCCAGCACGACGCCATGTTTATGGCCCAGGCCGGAACGCGGCAGAATCACCGCCGCCAGAGACGGATCGGCGATATGAATCGCAAGGCCAGTCGGCAGCAGGGTGGTTGCGCCCGGCGCCAGCTCTACGGCGTCGTCAAGACAGGCACGCAGGTCAAGTCCGGCTGAGCCGGAGGTGGCATAGGTTGGCAACGGAAATTGCTTGCCAACACGCGGGTCCAGAATCTTAACGTCGATTTTTTTCATCATAACGGGTAACGATCTCGTCGAGTAATAATTGGCCCAGGAATTCCTTGCGCTCAAGTGGTAAGCGCTTATCCCCATCCTGCCAGAAAAGGTGTAATGCGTTGTTATCGCTATTAAAACCTTGATTTGGCTGAGAAACATCATTGGCGCAAATCAGGTCGAGATTTTTACGGGCACGTTTTTGCCGGGCGTATTCTTCCACATTATTTGTTTCGGCGGCAAATCCAACAACGTACGGGCGGTTGTTTTTTAGTGCAGCAACCCCGGCAACGATGTCCGGGTTTTTGACCATTTTTATTGTTAATTCATCGCCTTGCTTTTTTATTTTCTCGTCGGCGACGATTGCTGCGCGGTAGTCGGCAACGGCGGCGCAGCCGATGAAAATATGCTGCTGCTGCGCACCGTTTTGCACCGCAGCTTCCATTTCCAGCGCGGTGCCAACATCGATGCGTTGCACAAACGGCGGCGTCGGCAGCGATACCGGGCCGCTAACCAGCGTGACGTTCGCACCGCGTTGTGCGGCGGCGGCGGCAATCGCGAAGCCCATTTTGCCGGAGCTATGGTTGGTGATGTAGCGCACTGGGTCCAGCGGCTCGCGGGTTGGGCCCGCGGTAATCATGATGTTGAGATGTTGCAAATCTTTGACAGGCGAGAAATGCTGCGCCGCCATCTCCACGATAGTGAGCGGATCGAGCATGCGGCCCGGGCCAACGTCACCGCAGGCCTGGCTGCCGCTATCCGGGCCCCATACCAATAGGCCGCGTGAGGCAATAGTGGCAAGGTTGTGCTGGGTGGCGGCGGCGCGATACATCTGTTGGTTCATCGCTGGAACGACGACCACCGGCGAGGGCGTAGCCAGGCAAATCGTGGAGACCAGATCGTTCGCCATACCGGCGGCGACGCGGGCGATTAAATCGGCGGTTGCCGGGGCAAGGATAACCAGATCGGCCCACTTGCCCAGTTCAATATGGCCCATTGCCGCTTCGGCAGCCGGATCCAGCAGGCTATCGGAGACCGGATAACCGGAAACCGCCTGCAGGCTCAACGGGGTAATAAAGGCCTTGGCGGCTTCCGTCATGGCGACGCGTACATCGGCGCCGCGTTCTCGCAGTCGGCGCACCAGTTCCGGCGTTTTATAGGCGGCGATGCCTCCGCTCACGCCAAGAACGATTTTTTTACCAGCCAGACTCATCATGATTTTGTCCTGTTGAAATACACCAGAATCCGCGCATCTTATCACAATCCCGGTGGCATCGTGCGTATGCCGGACACTCACTTTGCGAGGGGCTACGCAGGCCTTGAAATCACCGGTCGGCAGCGCGAAAAGGGTATGCCAGGATGGGCGAGGAACGGGAAAGGAGACAGGGTAATGGATATACAGGAATCATTGATGCCGCGGGAAAAAATGCTGCGCGACGGTATTGAAACGTTGAGCGACGTTGAGTTGCTGGCGCTGTTTTTGCGTACCGGCACGCGTACCCAGGATGTGCTGACTTTTTCACACAGCTTGCTACAGCGCTTCGGTTCGCTGTACGGGCTGTTATCGGCTGAGATAGAACAATTTGCAGATATCGACGGTATCGGCATTGCGAAATATGCGCAACTTAAAGGTATTGCCGAGCTGGCGCGGCGTTATTTTAGCCTGCGGATGAGAGAGGAACCGTCGCTGGTCACGCCGCTCATGACGCGAGAATTTTTACAAAGCCAGCTCGCCGATGAAGAGCGGGAGATCTTTATGGCGATCTTTTTAGATAATCAGAACCGGGTATTGAAACATAGCCGCCTTTTTTCTGGTACTCTTAGCCACGTAGAGGTGCATCCGCGAGAAATTGTACGCGAAGCAATCAAAGTGAACGCCGCCGCGGTGATCCTTGCCCATAATCATCCTTCAGGTAGTCCTGAACCGAGTAAGTCGGATAAGTTGATGACCGACAGGGTGGTTAAGTGTTGTAGATTCATGGAGATACGCGTGCTTGATCATCTGATTATTGGCCGCGGCGCGTACGTCTCTTTTGCCGAACGTGGCTGGATTTAGCCCCGATCATGCGATCTATCGGGATCTTTGTCTGTTCGGGACTTGAGCA
Organism: Klebsiella sp. CN_Kp104; assembly: GCF_040064515.1. Classification (NCBI taxonomy): domain Bacteria; kingdom Pseudomonadati; phylum Pseudomonadota; class Gammaproteobacteria; order Enterobacterales; family Enterobacteriaceae; genus Klebsiella; species Klebsiella sp. CN_Kp104. The sequence goes on from NZ_JBEAII010000007.1 coordinate 183,167, forward strand.
CACCGCCGAGTCAGCGTATACTACGCCACCTTTGAGAATCTCGGGTTTGGCATTTGGGCCTGGCAATCGAGAGTTCAATAGAACTATGCGATGACCGGGCTGTAAAGCCTGACGAGGCGCCAATACCCCATACGAAGCTCGAGCTAATTTGATTTTTGGAGAATAGACATGTCCCGAGTCTGCCAAGTTACTGGCAAGCGTCCGGTGACCGGTAACAACCGTTCCCACGCACTGAACGCGACTAAACGCCGTTTCCTGCCGAACCTGCACTCTCACCGTTTCTGGGTTGAGAGCGAGAAGCGTTTTGTCACCCTGCGCGTATCTGCTAAAGGTATGCGTGTAATCGATAAAAAAGGCATCGATACAGTTCTGTCTGAACTGCGTGCCCGTGGCGAAAAGTACTAAGTACTTAGAGGAAATAAATCATGGCTAAAGGTATTCGTGAGAAAATCAAGCTGGTTTCTTCCGCTGGTACTGGTCACTTCTATACCACCACGAAGAACAAGCGTACCAAACCGGAAAAAATGGAACTGAAAAAGTACGATCCGGTTGTACGTCAGCACGTTATCTACAAAGAAGCTAAAATCAAATAATTTTAGTCTCCTTGTACTAAAACCCCGCCCCGGCGGGGTTTTTTGTTTTATGCTTCATCCTTCGAGCTACAGGTGCGTTGGCTGCATGCGTTCAGTCTGGCCGCTTGCTTTATTAAGCCTTCCGGCCTCTCTTCCCGCTGCCTCCCTGTCACCCGAAACTGTGTGGTTAAGAGGAAAAAAATGCCTGAATTACCCGAAGTCGAAACCAGCCGTCGCGGCATTGAGCCGCATCTGGTGGGCGCTAACATCCTGCATGCCGTAGTGCGCAACGGGCGCCTGCGTTGGCCAGTATCCGAAGAGATTTACCGCCTCAGCGACGAACCGGTGCTGAGCGTGCGCCGACGCGCCAAATACCTGCTGCTGGAGCTGCGTCACGGCTGGATCATTATTCATCTTGGCATGTCCGGCAGCCTGCGCATCCTCAGTGAAGAGCAGCCGGCTGAAAAACACGACCACGTCGACCTGGTGCTGAGTAACGGTAAAGTGCTGCGCTATACCGATCCTCGCCGCTTTGGCGCCTGGTTATGGACTAAAGAGCTGGATGGTCATCCGGTGCTGGCGCATCTCGGCCCGGAGCCGCTAAGCGATGAATTCAACGCCGACTATCTCCAGCAGCGTTGCGCGAAGAAGAAAACCGCCATTAAACCCTGGCTGATGGATAACAAGCTGGTGGTGGGCGTGGGGAATATCTACGCCAGCGAATCGCTGTTTTCCGCCGGGATCCATCCCGATCGGCTGGCCTCGTCGCTCTCGCATCAGGAATGCGAGTGGTTAGTGAAGATGATTAAGCTGGTGCTGCTGCGCTCGATTGAGCAGGGTGGAACGACGCTGAAGGATTTCCTGCAAAGCGACGGTAAACCGGGATATTTCGCCCAGGAGCTGCAGGTATATGGCCGCAAAGGCGAGCCGTGCCGGATCTGCGGCACGCCGATTATCGCCAGCAAACACGCTCAGCGCGCGACCTTTTATTGCCGCCAGTGTCAGAAGTAGTGGAGAGGGTTGGGGATTATGCCCGGCCAGATAAGCTGGCAGCCCCGCTACGCGCAGCGCGAGCGGGGGCAGGAAATGCTACTTCAGCTTATTTAACAGCGCCTGATGTACGTTAGGCGGCAGGAAGTGGGAGACGTCGCCCTGGTGGCGCGCCACTTCCTTAACCAGCGATGAAGAGATAAACGACCACTCTTTGCACGGCATCAGGAACACGCTTTCCAGCGTGGGCATCAAATGGCGGTTCATGTGCGCCAGCTGCATTTCATATTCGAAATCCGCCACTGCCCGCAGGCCGCGAATTAAAATATTCGCCTGCTGCGCGCGGGCGAAATTGGCCATCAAATCGCTAAAGCCAATCACCTCAACGTTGACCAGATGCGCCGTTGCCTGCTCCGCCAGCGCAATGCGTTCATCGAGGCTAAACATCGGTTTTTTGCTCGGGCTGGCGGCGATGGCCAGCAAAACCTTATCAAACATACCCGCCGCACGGGTGACGATATCGATATGGCCGTTGGTGATAGGGTCAAAGGTGCCCGGATAGATCGCTTTTGTGCCCATAATTACACTTTCTCCGAGTAGCCGCGGCTGAGTGCCCACAGCTCGGTGTATTTATTAAACGTGTATTGCGCATTGACTACCGCCAGCAGCCAACCCTGTTTTCCATCCAGCACGCCGCCGCGCAGCAGCAGCGTTTTCACGAAGGCGCCCAGCGTATGGCTGAAAATCCCCGCCATCGAGGTTTTCTTGCCCTTCTGATGGCGCTCAAGCGCCCAGGCTGCGGCATACGCCAGCTGTTTCTGCTGGAAGCCGGAGAAGTCGCGGCAGGTCAGGTGCAGCAGATCGCCGCTGAGCGGCACGACTTCGGCGCCGAGGCTATCCAGAGATTCATGCACCAGATTATCGTTATAGCGGTAACGCGCGCGTTCGTACAGGCGCATCACCCGATCGGGATACCAACCGCTGTGGCGCATAAAACGCCCGAGGAAGTAGTTACGCCGGGCGATACTGTAGATAACGCCGCGCTGCGGCGCGTCCAGTACCTTGAGAATAGCCGCTTTCAGTTCAGGCGTAACGCGCTCGTCGGTATCAATCATCAGCACCCAGTCGTGAGTGGCGTAATCCTGTGCGCGCTGGCGCTGAATGCCATAGCCTCGCCAGTCGGTATTGCTATAGACCCGCGCGCCGAGGCTACGGGCCAGTTCGACGGTATTGTCGGTACTGCCGGAGTCCAGCACCACCACTTCATCCGCCCAGCTTACCGACGCCAGGCAATCGGCGAGCAGGTCGGCGGCGTTTTTGGCGATCATCACGACGGAGAGTCGGGTCGACATTAGTGGCTCCGCTGCGGCAGGTAGGGTTGCAGTAACTGTAGCAGACGCGACAGCGCGCCCTGGTTTTGGTGTAGCACTTCCACCGCGTGGCGGCCGTACCACAGTCGATAATCTTCGTCCGTCAGCAGGGTAGAAACCTCTCTGACCAGCGAGTCGGCGTCCGTGACGGTGATCAGGCCATCATCCTGCTGCAGCTTGGCGCAGATATCTTTAAAGTTGAAGGTATGCGGGCCCATCAGCACCGGAATAGCATGGGCGGCGGGTTCGAGCGGGTTATGCCCGCCACGTTCAACCAGGCTGCCGCCGACGAACGCCAGGTCGGCAATGCCGTAGAGCAGCATCAATTCGCCCATGGTATCGCCAATCACCACTTGGGTGCTGTTCGACGGAATTTCACCGGTGCTGCGCATGGTGAAGCTCATCCCGGCCTTTTGCACCATATCGCGAGCGTCGCCGAAGCGTTCCGGATGGCGCGGCACGAGGATCAACAGCAGGTCGGGGAAGGTTTCCAGCAGTTTTTTATGTGCCTGCAGGATGATTTGTTCTTCGCCGTCGTGAGTGCTGGTGGCGATCCACACTTTACGGTGCGGCGCCCACTGGCGACGCAGGGTAACGGCGCGGGCCGCCAGTTCCGGGGTGACGGAAATATCGAATTTCAGGCTGCCGGTCACCGCCAGTTGGTTACGTTTGAGGCCAAGCGCGAGGAAGCGGTTGCCGTCCTCTTCATTTTGCGCGGCGATAAGCGTAATACGGCTTAACAGGCGGCGCATGAAGCCGCCGAGTTTGGCATAACCTTTCGCAGAACGCTCTGACAGGCGCGCGTTGGCGATAACCAGCGGGATTTTACGTTTGTGCAGCGCGGCGACCATGTTCGGCCACAGCTCGGTTTCCATCACGATGACCAGTTTCGGCTGTACGCTGTTGAGGAAACGGTTCATGGCGCAGGGTAGGTCATATGGCAGATAGACGTGATGAACATCTTTACCGAAGGCAGACATCGCTCGCTCTGAGCCGGTTGGCGTCATGGTAGTGACGGTGATGGGCAGTGAGGGATAGCGATGGCGTAGCGCGCGTACTAACGGGATCGCCGCCAGCGTTTCACCGACGGAGACGGAGTGCAGCAGAATGCCATCCGGCACTACCTTGTTTTGACAGAAGCCATAACGTTCAGCCCAGCGTTTTCGGTAGGCCGGCGCCTTACGGCTGCGCAGCAGCAGTCGCAGCCACACCAGCGGCTGAATGAGGTAGAGTAGGGTGGTATAAAGCAATTCCAAACTATTTATCCGTTTTAGGTTTTTTGCGGGCAAATTCTAAGCATTTAACCCGCGTAAAGCTATCTCTTTGGCGCTTTCCCAGTCCTTTTGTTGTCTTCCATACCCGATGTTGGCAAAGGTGGGCAATGATTGCCCACCTTCTATACGCCGCAGAATTATTGTTCCGCAGGAGGGAGTGCATTCAAATGATAGGTTACACGCTCAGAAAGACCGCGAATATCGCCGCCAGTAATAAAGTAACTGTCATCTTTCTGATTAGGGTTTTCAATGGTGTACCCTAACATTTTGTTGATCAGCGTTGCCAGTTGATAGTGGTTCAACGGCATCTGAGGCGCAATATTGTGCATTGAATAGGCCGGGTCGTTACTAAAGTAGAGGAACGGAACCTGCGCGATTGGCATTGAAACGATAGAGTGGCCAAATAAGCCGCCATCGCCGACGCGTTCACCGTGATCGGAGGTGACGAAGACCAGGACGGGTAATTTCGACTTGGCCATAACCGCGCGAATCGCCGAGGCCAGTTCACGATCGTAAAGGCGAACCGCGTCATCATACTCGTTTTTCTTCTGGGTGACTTCATCGCCGGCTTCCGGTGTTGAGAAGCGGGCAAATCCCTGTGGAATGTTGCGGTCGTAAGGGATATGTGGCGCCCGGCTGTTAAGAACCATCAGGAACGGCTTCGCCCAGTTAATATCGGCTTTTTCTACTGAGGGGGTAAGAACCACATCAGCGCCGATTTCTGGCGCCGGTCGCACCTGTGTATCTTCCCACAGGTTGAGCGCGTGGATGCCAATCCAGTTACTTAAGCCTTCCAGCCCTTGGGCAGAGATAAATGCCGTTTGATAACCACGCTTCTGCGCATTAACAAAAATGTTCGCTGATTTATTCTTGTAGGCGGCGTAGTTGTCAGGCTCGCGCAGGTTATTGACCAACATCGGAATAGCCACGCGAGTAGAGACGGCATTGGAGACGATTAGCCGTCCGGTTCCCTGATATTGCTCCATAAGCGCTTTCAATTCAGGGGTGGTATCTCGTTCATAACCCAACGCGCTAATGTGGTGCGGGTTCAGGCTTTCACCGATAGCGAGAATAATAGAGTAGCGGCCGACCTGGCTTTGCGGGATCGGCGTGACTTTATACGGCTCGTAGGTTGTTAGTTTCTGGTTATCACCGGAAATCGCCTCTGGTATCAGGCGAATAGCGCTGTAGCTCATGGCCGAAAGGCCGTTACGCAGAAGCGAGTGACGCAGATCCGGGTTGAACTTATACATCTGGCCGTTGATCGCTTTGTAAAACTGGCCGACAAACATCACCAGAATCGCTACCAGACATGGCATGGCCAGCAGCTTAGGCCACTGCGGCGCAAAACGGCGCGTAAAGAACAGGGCAAAAACAACAGCGATAAACATGATAACGAAGTAAATTCCCAACGTGCCGAGGCTGTCGGTAATGCCGCTGGCGATATCTTTGGTTTCGACGAACGCCAGCCATACCTCGCTTGGGCCATAGAACTGGCCATAAAACTGATAGTAAATCGCTTCGCTAATTTGCACGATGAAGGTAATCGCCAACAGCAAGCGGGTGATTAAGAAGCGTATACTTACCGCCGCCAGCAGCGAAATAATCAGATAAAGCGAGAGGTCTCCAGCCTTCGGGCTATAGACGTGGTCCTTTAACAGGATAATGATTTCTGGCAGCGCGAACAGCACGGCAAAAGCGACCGTCAGCAGTAATGTACGTATAAGATTGCGGTGTAAAGTCATCATCGTAACTCAGTACTTTTTGGTCAAAGGACGAATCGCTTTGCCAAAACCAAAGCGGAGGGCGCGGACCGGCATTGAACGTGCATTCAAACCCTTGCGCCAGATATCTTCAAAAAGCGCCATCCAACGGGCGGCAACGGCTTCCCTTGAATAGACCTGAAGCCGTTTCTCCCCTTGTTCGCGCATCTTTTGATAGAGCTCGGGGTCGTTCTTTAACTTCATGATCGCTGCGAAGGCTTCGTCCGGATTCTTAGCTATCAGATAGTCGAGTTCGCTTTCGCGAATTGCCCGGAACGATTGTTCATCGTCGCAAATCATTACCGTTTTGCCCAACCAGTTATTGATAAGCTTGCTGGCCGGTTTGCGCGCTAGCTTATGGTCATGTGATTTACGGAAACTCACACAAATATCGACATCGCGGTAGTCTGTCCAGTTGTTGAACGAGATACGCAAGGCAATACCTTGTTCAGCCAGGCGTTGTTTAAATTCATCGCTTTGATATTCCGCCGGGAAACTATCGACGCGCCCGAAATAGGCCACGGTTTGAATAGTGTTATCCGTGCGCTCGCGCGGCTGAACACCCGGCTGCGGCCAATAAGGGACGAAGATACGATTACTGTGACCGTCAACTTCCGGATTTTGGTCAACGACATAATCCGCGCCGATAACCGGTGGTCGGTCAGCGCGCGCGACGACGGTGACACCTCGCCAGGGCTTGACGCGAGAACCGAAATCATCGTTATGCATCAGATTGATAGCATCGGGGCGGCATTCAGAGCCGAAAGAGCATTCTATCGCGTCGCCATAATAATAATTGAGGGCCAGCGTCGTCTGGAATGTCCAGCCACCGCGTCCGCCGCAATAAAAACGCTCTGGAATGGTGTTGGGATCGACCCGGTTATCGAGCAGCGTCTGGAAGTCAGCATAATTTTTAGCGATAAAATCGCTGCGAGAAACGGCGTGCAATTTAAGCTTATTCATAGGTTCGCTTTATTTGACCAGTTTTTTTAAACGAAAATAACGACGTCCCAGACGCCAGCGGAGGCGTAATCCACGCGCATTTTTCCAGATCATCGACCAGATGCCGCGGTCAAAGAGTTCTTGCGTAATTTCCCTTTTTTTGGCGAGGTCTTCGATATTATTGATGCTATGCAGAATACCTAAACCCTCTTTAGCGATTTGCCAATGACAGCCGGGAACGCGTTTCACCTGTTCCGGGTAGCGCTGATTAATGGCATCCAGCATTGTCAGTATTTTCATATAGTGACGTGAAGAGCGCATCCGCGTATCGTCGGTACCAGGGGTATGGGATACCGAAGCTGAGTGGATCAGATAATCATAAAAGACTTCATCGATGTACTGCACGCGTTTGGCTACCAGCAGTATTTCGGTCGTCCAGGGAATATCCTGATGGCGTAGCCCCGGTTCGAAAGAAAAATTATTTTCTTTAATCAGCGCGTGGCGATAAATATTTAGCCAGGTGACGTGCAAAAACTTGCGCGACTCCAGCGCCATATTTAGCCAATCCGGCCCCTCAAGGACGCCAGTGGACGCAAGACGGTCTGAAGGGAATATTTTTTTGCTGGGACGCCCATCATCATAAATGTAATTACCGTTACAGGTAGCGACGTCAAGGTTGTTCTGGTGGGCGATCTCCAGTAAACGGGAATACATCCCCGGGTAGATTACGTCATCGATATCGGGGAAGGCGACATACTCTCCCCGCGCTACCGCAAGACCGCTATTACGTGCCGCGGACACGCCGCCGTTGGCCTGATCGATGACGTGGAACTGGGCAAACTCACCGGCGTAGTGGTTGATAACAGAAGCAGAGTTGTCCGTTGAACCGTCATTAACGACGATGATTTCAAGGCCGCTAATTTGCTGAGCTTTTATGCTGTCAAAAAATGCGCTCAGGAATTTCTCACCGTTATAAACCGCGACGATAAGGCTCAGGACAGGAATGTCTGACATGCTTACTCCGTGATAAAAGCGGGACGTCTAGTGCTACGCTTGGACACTGTTTGTGTTGCAGAGTTCGGATATGAACTGCGCCAGCGCTCTCTATTATCTATGATGCGATAAAGAAAGCCACTGGCGCGGAGGTATGGTTAGTCGTTTGGCGAATAATTCTCACGCGGTCGCAGCGCGGCGATGCCGATGAGCAAACCAGTCAACATCATATATTGCTCGAGATAATGGTCTTTGAGATTGTGGTCGACCATGGTTCGCGAGAAGAAGCCGATGGTAAACAGCAGCAGGAATAACCCAACCATAGTTTTACCATGGCGGAATTCACGCCAGCCGATATACCAGCAGCCCGCCAGTAAGATAAGCCAGCCGGCAATCCCGACCACGCCGTTCTGCAGGCCAAATTCGATTAGCCCATAATGGCTGTGCGGAATCGTAATATGCATATCCTGAGTATCGCGACGCAGAATATAGCGAAACGCCTCTTTGCGAGGGCCAATTCCTGCCGGGTGCTCGCCAACAAGCTTCCAGCCTTGATGGAAGAAGCTGGCTCGGCAGCCGTTAGAGTGATCGATCTCTTTACCCTGGGCGTTGAGCGGGATAGTGCCGTCAACGCGGTTATAGCAGAAGCTGGTAAATGGCGCGTTCCAGCCAGCGACCGCATCGCTTTCCAGACTCTGCCAGCGCGGATCGGTTTTCCAGGAGGCGTAACCGAGGAAAATCGCGGAGCAGAACAGAGCGACTAACAGGCCTAAAGTAAGTACGACGCGGCTGCGGCGCTGGGCGTTCAGGCTAAGCAGGATAAAGGTCGAGAACAGGCTGCCGACCAGCCCTATTGTGCCCCAGCGCGTATCAACCAGTGCGGTACAGATGAGGTTAGAGATCAACAACAGCGTAACGATCGGGGTATTCAGACACAGGAAGCGTTTTTTGATTAACGCTCGGGCCAGTAATTCCGCCAGCAGGAAGCCGGTTATCATATTGACCTGGAAGCTCATACGGGTGCGGTTATAAACAATCCGCGTTTCGCCCCAGTGGATATAGCCATCGCGCCAGTACAGCCAGGCGGAATCCAGGAGATGAATACAAATCACGCCCCAGAAACACAGCACGATCAGTGTGAACAGCCGTGCGCTGGTTAGGGAAGGGAACTGGGTTTGCAGTACCGGCATCAGAATCAAACCGGAACAAAACAGCAGGACCGGGCGCAGCCATTGTCCATCCCAGGTACCGACCATTTCTTTTAGATCCGGGGCGACGAACAGGCCGTTGAACAAGATATAAAGCGTTAGTAGCCAGAGGGTAATCAATACAAACTTTATTTGGTGTGTATCAAGCTTCTGGCGAGCGGTGCGGCTGGTAAAGAATAGGCCGAAACTGCATAAAATAATGGTGTAGATAAAACCATTGCGGTTGAAAAGGAGTTGGTCGTTAGGAATCGGCCAGACAAAACATAATGCCAGGACGTACAAAAACGTCAGTCCTGCAAAAAAATTACGGGTTTTAGTCATAGTTTAGAGGCGGGTTTGACAAACCAGCTTTCCGGCAGCGTGAGTTAACAATATGACAGAAGCTGAAATGCCAGCCACCGTCAATAATCCGTGGATGGGAAAACTAACATACATCGTACTTATGAAGAAGAGGGATAATTGTAAGCGGTCGCGCATTCCTCGTTGCGTTCCTCACAGACCATGCACATCTCCGCTCTCGATGTATATACTATCGCTCCACTGTCAGGAACTGGAAAAGTATGCACATCGTTCACACTGAAGCCGATGGCGGCAAGGGCGGCCAGCCTCTGCGCATCATTAATGAATCGTTAGGTATGGTGGCCCGGGGTCACACCGTGACCATACTGTGCCCGGAATCTGCGCCGTTGCATCAGATGGCGCAGGCGGCAGGATTAACCGTCGTCACGATGCCATTAAAGCGTAAAAATCTGAGTAATCTGATGCGGCTGCGGCGCTGGCTGTTGGAACAGGAAAATAATATCGATGTTATTAACAGCCATAACTCAGCCGATACCTGGCTGGTGGCGTTGGCTAACTTGACTCTGGCAAATCCTATTCCGTTAGTGCGTACGCGCCATGCCTCCGGCGTTCCGCGTAATAACTGGACAACGCGTTGGCTGTTTCGCACCGCCTGTGCGCACATCGTTACGACTGGCGAAGCGCTTCGTCATCAAATGACGGCGCTGGGCGTACCGCTTGAACAAACCACTTCAGTACCGAGCGGTGTGGATACGCAGCGTTTCTATCCTGATGACAAATATGATGCTCGAGCGTATTGCGAGCTCTCGCAGAACGATTTTTGGCTAGGTGTCGTATCGCATCTGCGCCCTAACAAAGGCCACAGCGTGTTGCTGAAAGCGTTAGCGCAAATAAACGATCCCACGGTGAAGCTGGCGATTGTCGGTGAGGGGCCGCACCGCGAGGCCCTGGAGGAGCAGATTATTCAGCTCAATCTGCTATCTCGTGTGGTGATGGCAGGGCATCGCCCTGACCCGCAGCGCTGGTTCCCGGCTTTTGATGTGGCAATTAGTCCTTCTCATGATATGGAAGGCGTGCCGCAGGGGGTCTTACAGTCTCTGGCTTCGCGGATAGCGACGATTGCTACTGATGCTGGTGGTACTGGTGATGCGGTTATCGACCGCCGGACGGGGTTACTTATTGCGCAGAATGATGTTGATGCGCTACGGGAAGCGATCGTTACTCTCTATCAGGACGCATCACTGCGCCGCCAGTTAGCGGAGCAGGGCTATGAGTATCTCACAACCCATTTTACTCGCGAATGTATGTTAGAGGCGATGGAAAGCGTTTTCCGCTCGGCGGCTCAGCGTAAAAGATCGCGATAAAGCGCCTGCAGTTCTTCCGCCATGCGTTCAAGCGTATAGGGGGCGGCGGTGGCGCGTGCGTTGGCCGCAAAATCAACGTTGCGCTCGCGGCCCTTTAACCATTCGCCGATGGCATCCTGATAGCCAATGACGTCGAGCGCATCGCATACCCAGCCGTTGATGCCTTGTTCAATCCACTCCGCTGCGCCACAGCCGAAACTGGTTAGCAGCGGTAGTCCGCAGGCCATAGCCTCGACGCAGACGTTAGGGAATGGATCGTACAACGTAGGTAAGATCAGAGCGTCGGCCGAACCATATACCTGGCGTACATCGGAAACCGGACCGAGAAATTTGACGCGATCGGTAATCTTCAACCGCTTCGCCAGCGCGCTAAAACGATGCGCATGTTTATCGCGCCCGGCGATCAGCAACCAAACGTCAGCATGAGCGGCGACGGCGCGCAGCGCTGTCGCGACGCCTTTCCGCGAAAATCCTGATCCGACATAGGCCAGTACCGGCGCTGACTCGGGGATCCCCAGTGAGCTACGCAGGGACAACGCTTTAACGTCCGGATGAAAATGCGCGGTATCGACACCGTTGTAGATAACGGTTAGCCGATCGTCGGCGAGTTGAAAGCGGCGCGCGATATCATCGCGAACCATTTTTGAATTACAGATAACTTTGCGTAACGCGGGGTGTGTGAACATCTCCCGCTCAGCGCTGAGAATATAGCGATGGTAATGGCTAAAGGACTGCGCCAGACGAGAGAGCGGCGAAAGGATGCGGTTATATTGCTCAAGCCAGGCCGCGTGCACGCCATCGCCAGCGCGGAAGATCGTCGCACCGGGGATGCGCTCATGGCACTGTACGATATCAAAGTCTGCGAAATGAGCGGCAGCGGCCTGAGCGAAGCCGCGTTCACGTACCGTGCGGTTACGGAAAGGGGGATTTACCGTCAACGTTTTCCAGTTTGCCGACTCCTCCCATGAGCGGGCGATCAGCGTGACGTCCAGCGCGGAATCCTGCGCTAACACGTTAAGCGCGCGCGAGACAAAACGCTCTGCGCCGCCGTTAGGGTTCCAGGTTTGGCGAACGATAGCCAGTTTCATCATGGAGATTCCAGTAACAGAGTGTCAATCGCGCTCAGGACTTGCTGCGGAGTAATAGCAGTGATGCAGTCCGAAACCTGACTGTCGCCGCAGCCGGCTTTGCCGCACGGCTGGCAGGTAAACCCGGCGGTAATCACACGATATGGCACGCCCCACGGCGACCACTTGATAGCGCCGGTTGGGCCGAAAATGGCCACCGTCGGCGTTCCGACCGCGCTGGCTAAATGCATCGGCATTGAATCAACGCCGAAGTAGAGACGGGCGTGCTTCATCAAGGCGCCAAGCTCTTTCAGATTTAACTGTCCGCTCAAATCGAAAACCGGCTGGGTGAGAGCGGCGCGCAACTCGTTCATGTAGGCCGTTTCTTCTTTCGACGGCGCGGCAGAAAGAATAACAGGCAAACCGCGTGCGGCCAGGGTGTCAATGGTCCTTGCCAGTTTGTCGATTTGCCAGGCCTTAAACATCCAGCGCGAGGTCGGGTGCACCAGAATATAGGATTTACTGCTAAGGCCGAAGGCGTCGAGTTTTTCAGCGATCGATTTCTCAGCCGCCTCTCCTGGTACAAAGAGCGTATTTTTGTCCGCCGCGTTTTGCGGGTGGATACCGATACGACGCAACGCATCGAGATTCACCTCAACCATATGACGAGAGTTATCCTGAATCGCCGGATACAGCGTGGTAAATGATTTTACCCAACGACGACGCGCCAGGCCGCTGCGCTTATCGGGTTTGAAACCGACCGACACGCGGGGCTTCAGGCGACGCGCCAGACGCGCGCCGTGCCAGTGTTCGGTCAGGTTAATCAACACGTCATACTGACGCGCTTTTAGCGTATTGAGCAGTTCGCGATATAAGCGAAACTGCGCGAGCCAGCCTTTTTTTCGCCACTGGCGGCCAATCGTATGCACCTGATTAATATACGGATGACTGGTCAACATCGCCTGAGTATCGTCATACACCAGGGCATCCACTTCGGCGTCTGGCCAGTTTTTTTTCATTACCGTAAAGACTGGCGATGTTAAAAGTACATCGCCATGGTGGCGAAGCTTGATGATCAGCACGCGTTTAGGCGGACGTTGCTCTGAAAAAAAATCAGACATAGGCTTTCTCTGCTACCAGCAATGGCTCTATTTGTGCAAAAACCGCAGCAGCGTCTAAATCGGCAAGCTGCGATGAGTTAACCGGGCGGATAATATGCTGATTTTTACCATATCCGCCAATCAGTCCCGGATCGGTTGGGCCGTAGAGCGTGAAATTGGGTTTATCGAGCGCGGCGGTCAAATGGCTCAGGCCAGTATCGACGGAAACCACGCCGCGTGCGCCAGCCAGAATCTGGGCGACCTGCTCAAGACTCATGCGCGGCAATACGTCGACGTTCTTGCGCCCTTCCGCCAGCCGTTTTGCCCGCGCCTCTTCATGCGGCGCGCCCCACGGCAGTTTGATCCGTACGGCGCTATCTGCCAGCAGATCGAGAAGCTCTTGCCAGCGCGCTTCCGGCCAGTGTTTATCATCGCGGGTGGTGGCGTGCAGGAAGACCAGATACGGCTCTGCTACCGGTGAGTCGGGGCGAATAAAGTGGCGCGCGATGGCGTAATCACCCTGCGTCTGCGGCCGGGCATAGCCGAGGCTTTTGGCGAACAGTTCGCGCGTACGCTCTACCGCATGCTGTTGAACGGCGATATGGTGGCGACGGTTATAAAACAGGCTCGCCAGCGGCTCGCGGGCGGACTGCCAGTCCATGCCATGTTTAATGCCATGCGCCAGACGCGTCACCAGCGCGGCGCTTTTCACCAGCCCCTGGGCATCGATAATAGCATCGTAGTTGACGGCCTTTACGGCCTCGCGAAAGGCTTTTCTTTCCGCTTTGATAGGCGCGGAAAACCAGGCTTTGCGCCAGCGGCGAATCGCCACCGGAATCACCCGCTCGACGGTCTCATGCCATGAAGGGATCTGTGCGAAGCCCTCTTCAACCACCCAATCAAAGCGGATGCCGGGAATGGCCTGCGCAGCGTCGGTTAGCGCGGGCAGCGTGTGTAGTACGTCGCCCATGGATGAGGTTTTTACGATCAATACCCGCATCCGTTACGCTTCCTCGTGCTCGGTTTTTTCCGCTAACAGTTCGTTCAGCTCCTGCAGGACGCGTTCTGGAGTGATGTCGATCAGGCTCTGATGATAACCTTCAGCGGCATCCCCTTTGCGCACTTTGTGGTAGCCGCTAATCAGGCGAATAACCCGTGCTTTGTGCGACAGCGGCGGGGTAAAGTCCGGGCTGCTCGGGCCGTACAGCGCCACCAGCGGGCGGTCCAGGGCGGCGGCGACGTGCATCAGCCCCGAATCGTTGCTGACCACGGCCTGACAGGCGGCAATCAGGATCACGGCCTGTTCCAGCTGGGTTTCGCCAGCCAGATTACGGCACCAGGCCTGCTGCTCGCTGCTGAGCGCGGCGATGATCTCTTTGCCGGCATCGTTATCTTTTGCTGAGCCGAAGAGCGCTATCTGATAACCATCGTCAATGAGCTTTTTCGCCAGCGCGGCGTAGTGATAATGCGGCCAGCGTTTTGCAGGGCCGAATTCTGCGCCGGGGCAGAAGCCGATAATTGGCCGATCGTTTGAGAGATTAAAGGCGTTGCAGGCCTGTGATTTTTCGCCGTCGTTGACCTGCAGGTGCGGCCACAGCAGCGGCTGTGGAAGGTCTTTAGCGCAGCGCATGACGCCGTTGTCGTAGGCCAGCGCTACGTAGCGCTCCACCATCAGCGGCCAGGCGTCTTTATCCAGCACGCGGGCGTCGTTGAGCAGGCCGTAGCGCATTTCGCCGCGCCAGCCGGTGCGCAGCGGGATGTTGGCAAAGAAAGGCACCAATGCCGATTTAAACGAATTCGGCAGCACATAAGCGCGATCGTAACGACGATCGCGCAGGCTGTGGCCGAGTTTGCGGCGTTCGCCGATAGCCAGCGCGCCGTGGCCCAGCGGCATGGCAATCGCTTCATTGACTTCCGGCATGCGCGATAACAACGGACGGCACCATGCCGGTGCCATCACGTCGATAATCGCCTGGGGATAGCGCGCCCTGAGCGTACGATAAAGACTTTGCGACATCATCATGTCGCCCACCCAAGACGGGCCTATCACCAATATTTTCATGCTTGTTTCTTACGCGTCGCGGTTGAGCCAGGCCATATATTCCGTTACGCCTTCGGCAACGGTTTTGAACGGTTTGTCATAGCCCGCTTTACGCAGGTTAGTCAGATCGGCCTGGGTGAATGCCTGGTAGCGGCCTTTCAGTTTGTCCGGGAACGGGATGTACTCAATGCTGCCTTTCTTATGGTACGCCAGGGTCGCATCGGCGACGGCCTGGAAGGATTCCGCGCGGCCAGTACCGAGGTTGAAGATACCGGAAACACCATTTTCCCAGAACCACAGGTTCACCGCGGCGACGTCGCCGACATAGACGAAGTCGCGTTTGAATCCATCGCTGCCTTCGAACAGTTTCGGATTTTCGCCATTATTCAACTGGGTATTGAGGTGGAAGGCCACGCTCGCCATGCTGCCTTTGTGGCCTTCGCGCGGCCCGTAGACGTTGAAATAACGGAAGCCGACGATCTGCGAATCTGCTTCCGGCAGGATCTGACGGACGTATTCGTCGAACAGGAATTTTGAGTAGCCGTAGACGTTCAGCGGTTTTTCGAATTCGCGGGATTCGATAAAGTCGCTGGTGCGCCCGCCGTAGGTGGCGGCGGAAGAGGCGTACAGGAACGGGATTTCACGCTCCAGGCAGTAGTGCAGCACCTCTTTGGAGTACTGATAGTTGTTATCCATCACATACTTGCCGTCCCACTCGGTGGTGGAAGAGCAGGCGCCTTCGTGGAATACCGCTTCGACCTCGCCGAACTCTTCGCCAGCCATAATCTGGATCAGAAAATCTTCTTTATCCATGTAGTCAGCGATGTCCAGATCCACCAGGTTTACGAATTTGGTGCCGTCTTTCAGATTGTCTACAACCAGAATATCGGTGATGCCTTTGTCATTCAGGGCTTTAACGATGTTGCTGCCGATAAAGCCTGCGCCGCCGGTTACGATGATCATAACTGTACCTTTGAAGTAGAGGGTCCGGAGACAATCCGGACACGAATACTCATATCATATCACTACATCCGAAAGGCTTCAGCCATTCGCCGAAAAGGTGCTGGCCACGCGTGATTTATGCTGCAA
The DNA here is from genome assembly GCF_040064515.1 of Klebsiella sp. CN_Kp104. NCBI lineage: Bacteria > Pseudomonadati > Pseudomonadota > Gammaproteobacteria > Enterobacterales > Enterobacteriaceae > Klebsiella > Klebsiella sp. CN_Kp104. The sequence goes on from NZ_JBEAII010000007.1 coordinate 199,240, forward strand.
ATAATTCATTCAGGCATGCATCATCTCGTATCAACGTATAGCTTTGGGTAATATGTGCCAAATTTTGCCGAATCTGGAGAGTTGCAATGCGTGGTGATTTCTACAAACAGTTAACCAATGACCTGGATACCGCGCGCGCGGAAGGGTTGTTTAAAGAAGAACGTATCATTACTTCGGCTCAGCAGGCGGACATCACCGTCGGCGACAGCCACGTCATTAACTTCTGCGCCAACAACTATCTGGGCCTGGCGAACCACCCGGAACTGATCGCCGCGGCGAAATCCGGCATGGACAGCCACGGCTTCGGGATGGCCTCGGTGCGCTTCATCTGCGGTACCCAGGACACGCATAAGCAGCTTGAGAAAAAACTGGCGGATTTCCTCGGTATGGAAGACGCGATTCTCTACTCCTCTTGCTTTGATGCCAACGGCGGCCTGTTTGAAACGCTGCTGGGGCCGGAAGACGCTATTATCTCTGATGCGCTGAACCATGCGTCGATCATCGACGGCGTGCGCCTGTGTAAAGCGAAGCGTTTCCGCTATGCCAACAACGATATGCAGGAGCTGGAAGCGCGTCTGAAAGAAGCGCGCGAAGCTGGCGCTCGCCACGTGCTGATCGCCACCGATGGCGTTTTCTCGATGGACGGGGTGATCGCCAACCTGAAAGGCGTCTGTGACCTGGCGGATAAATATGATGCGCTGGTGATGGTCGATGATTCTCACGCCGTGGGCTTTGTCGGCGAAAATGGCCGCGGTTCCCATGAATATTGCGACGTGATGGGCCGCGTCGACATCATCACCGGTACGTTGGGTAAAGCGCTGGGCGGCGCGTCAGGCGGTTACACCGCCGCGCGCAAAGAAGTCGTTGAGTGGCTGCGCCAGCGTTCCCGTCCTTATCTGTTCTCCAACTCCCTGGCGCCGGCCATCGTCGCCGCTTCCATCAAGGTGCTGGAGATGGTGGAAGCGGGCAGCGAACTGCGCGATCGCCTGTGGGCTAACGCGCGCCTGTTCCGCGAAAAAATGACCGCCGCAGGCTTTACCCTCGCAGGCGCCGACCACGCGATCATCCCGGTGATGCTCGGTGAAGCCACCATCGCGCAGGAATTCGCGCGTGAACTGCAGAAAGAAGGTATTTACGTCACCGGTTTCTTCTATCCGGTGGTTCCAAAAGGCCAGGCGCGTATTCGCACCCAGATGTCGGCGGCGCATACCCCTGAACAAATTGAACGTGCGGTGGAAGCCTTTACCCGCATCGGCAAACAACTGGGCGTCATCGCCTAATAAGGGTGTGAGATGAAAGCGTTATCCAAACTGAAAGCGGAAGAAGGCATCTGGATGACCGACGTACCGGAACCGGAAGTCGGCCATAACGATCTGCTGATTAAAATCCGTAAGACCGCGATTTGCGGTACCGACGTGCACATCTATAACTGGGACGAATGGTCGCAGAAAACCATTCCGGTTCCGATGGTGGTGGGGCATGAGTACGTTGGCGAAGTCGTGGGTATCGGTCAGGAAGTTCGCGGCTTTAAGCTTGGCGATCGCGTTTCCGGCGAAGGGCATATCACCTGCGGACATTGCCGCAACTGCCGTGGCGGTCGTACCCATCTGTGCCGTAATACCATCGGCGTGGGGGTAAACCGCCCGGGCTGTTTCGCTGAATATCTGGTGATCCCGGCCTTCAACGCTTTCAAAATCCCGGATAATATCTCCGACGACCTGGCATCCATCTTCGACCCGTTCGGCAACGCTGTGCATACCGCGCTTTCCTTCGACCTGGTCGGTGAAGATGTTCTGGTTTCCGGCGCTGGCCCGATCGGCGTGATGGCCGCGGCGGTGGCGAAACATGTCGGCGCGCGTAACGTGGTGATTACCGATGTTAACGAATATCGTCTGGAGCTGGCGCGTAAAATGGGCGTCACCCGCGCGGTTAACGTCGCTAAAGAGAATCTTAACGACGTGATGGCCGAGCTGGGGATGACTGAAGGCTTCGACGTGGGTCTGGAGATGTCCGGCGCGCCGCCGGCGTTTCGTACCATGCTTGATACCATGAACCACGGCGGACGTATTGCGATGCTGGGTATTCCTCCGTCGGATATGTCTATCGACTGGACCAAGGTTATATTCAAGGGGCTGTTTATCAAAGGGATTTACGGCCGCGAAATGTTTGAAACCTGGTATAAGATGGCGGCGCTGATCCAGTCTGGCCTCGATCTTTCGCCGATTATCACCCACCGTTTCGGTATTGATGACTTCCAGAAAGGCTTTGACGCGATGCGCTCCGGCCAGTCTGGCAAAGTGGTACTGAGCTGGGATTAAGCGAATTATCGTCAGGATGACGATAATAAGCATTCTTGCTGCCCATGAATCATGGGCAGCTTATCCTTTTCATATATATCGATAATAAAGTTATTGTTATTACTACGGTCACTATTGAACTGGTGTCGGGTTTATTTATATTCTGCCATATCTTCATATAACAAGGATGAGATATATGGCCCTCTCTATTTTTATTAGCCGTCTTTGGCGATTGAAGAATATTATCTTACCGGTGCTACTGCTTTTTATGAGCTTTGGCATTTTGGCTGAACAAAGGCTTGAGCATGGCGTGCTGCAAGCCTACTGGAAAGCGCAATGGAGTGATAATGCTACCATTAATGTTCCTGCCCTCGGATTTCGCTATTATTGGCTTGATGACCAGGGTAACTTAAAAAAAGTTATCCATATTTATATGAAAGGCACGATGAAAGAACAACTGGCGTTTATTCGCCAGAATTTTAGTGAGATCCCGGAGAATTTTATCAGGTTTCGCGAGTGGCATGTTAACCAGTCGGGCAGTCTGTTGGTTAATAATGTCGCGCAGTATGCCGAATGCAACAGTGAGAACTATAGCGCCTTATTGCTTTCTTTTATTCCCTCGCAAAATAAACCATTACCCAATATGGACGATATGAATGCGCAGATCTCCTGCGGCGGGGACGGACGCTATCCCTGGTTAACGACTTACCATTTACATCATGAATGGAATAAAGATTCTTTTAAAGAGTGGCCAGATGATAATGCGAATAATACATATTCCGTTATGCGTGATGACGTGGTGATTAAAATACGTACTATCAACAAGTTCTGGGTCTATGCCGCCCTTTACGATGACAGCAAAACGGATGGTATGAGTGAAAAACGAGGGTACATCAGGGTAAGTCATCTGAAACCAGATAATTGATAGCCGAAGAAAAGATGAAAGTGGCTAAAATTTATCGCGAGGTAGATTTATTTAGATTTGGATAACATTTCTAAAATAATACGTATCTATCGCACTATTTCTGCATCGATTTTTTACCTATTCGTTTATACAGTTAGTTTACTCTTCGTTTAATCGCATAAACACTATGTTTAAACTCTCAGTATGCTTGCTGACCTGTAATTCGGCCCGCTTATTACGGGAAGTATTGCCGCCGTTGTTGCGGGTGGCAGATGAGTTTATTGTCGTTGATTCCGGCAGTACGGATGAAACGCTACAGATATGTCAGCAGTTTGGCTTAACGGTTCACCATCACCCCTATGCCGCCCACGGCATGCAGATGAACTATGCGACCTCGCTGGCGACTCATGACTGGGTGCTGTGCATGGATAGCGACGAAATCCTCGATGATGAAGTGGTTGCGGCGATTCTGGCGCTTAAGGCGGGAGAGGAGCCGGATCCGAGCTGCGCGTGGCGCTTGCCGCGCTACTGGTTCGTGCTTGGCGAACAGGTGCGGACCATCTATCCCATCTCATCGCCGGATTACCCGGTACGTCTGTTCAACCGCCAGCGGGCCAGTTTTAACCAGCGTCCGGTAGACGATCAGGTGGTCGGCCATCTGACGTCGACCAGGCTGCCGGGCTTTGTCCGCCACGATACCTTCTATTCACTGCATGAAGTGTTTAACAAGCTCAACAGCTATACCACCCGGCTGGTGAAGATGCAGAAGGTCAGGCCGTCGCTCAGCCGCGGGATTATCAGCGCCATCGGCGCGTTTTTTAAGTGGTATTTATTCAGCGGCGCCTGGCGTAGCGGCAAGGTGGGGGCCGTAACCGGTTTGTACGCCACCTTGTACAGCTTCATGAAGTATTTTAAAGCCTGGTATGCCTACAATGGTAAGCAGCAGGGAACCGTGACGGAGAAGCGCACGGATCCCTGATGAAGATTAGTTGGTGGGGCTGTCCCAGCCCTGCCATTTCAGCTGGTAATACTGGACCAGCGCGCTCTGGCTGATGCTTTCGCTGAGGATGCTAAAGAAGCGGCTGGCGTTCACCGGCTCCAGTGGACGCTTCGGTTTGCAGTACTTCACACCGTGGAACGGGTTACGCGGCTTCTGCTGTTGCGGCGCGTTTGGTTGGACGGGCGTGTTCGGCGTCGAGTTGTCGACCTGCGGTTCGTTCAGCAGGCTGCTCGGGCGCACCAGCGTGATATCCGGCGGCAGGTTATAAACCATTTGCTGTAGTACCCGTACCGTTGAAGGGTGTGGGTGACCAATGGCGATTGCCGAACCATTACGCCGCGCCAGCGCGATGGCGCGATTGAACTGAGTGCGGATGTCCGCCTCGTTCTGGGTGTCGTCGAGAAACACTTTGCGTTTAATCACCTTCACGCCGGTACCCTGGGCGGCGCGCATGGCCTGGGTGTTGCCGATGGTCACGCTATCGAGAAAATAGAGATTGTAGCGTTCCAGCGCCTGCATCACCTTCTGCATGCCGAACAGGTTTGAGGTCATGGCGCTACCCATGTGGTTGTTCAGCCCGACGGCGTAAGGCACTTTCCCGTAAGCCTCACGGATAATACGTTCGATCTCATCGCTGCTCATATCCGGGCGCAGCGTGTCTTTTTCCAGCGGTTGCTTGCTGAGCGGCGCCATCGGCAGATGGATCAGCACTTCATGGCCCAGATTATGCGCTTTAGTGGCCATTTCCCGGGCGTGGGGGGCATTCGGCAGTACGGCGACGGAGATGGTGGGCGGCAGCGCCAGCACCTTATTTTCCGTCTGCGGGCGATAGCCGAAATCATCGATAACGATAGAGAGTTTACCGGCAAAAACCGGCGTAGCCATAGCCAGCGAACCGGCTACAGCAAGTGCAATCATGCGAAATTGAAGCAAAACTTATCTTCCCAACCACGGCTGTGGATTGACCGCCTGACCCTGGCGGCGAATTTCGAAATAGAGCGACGGACGACCCTGACCGCCGCTACTGCCTACCAGCGCGATAGCCTGGCCCGCGCGGACCTGGGTACCGACGCTAACCAGCGCGCTTTGGTTATAGCCGTAAAGACTCATGTCGCCTTTGCCGTGTTCAACGACCACCACCAGGCCGTAGCCCTGTAGCCAGTCGGCGAGGATCACCCGGCCATCGGCAATGGCTTTGACTTCGGTGCCTTCAGACGCAGCGATAACCATCCCTTTCCAACGTAGTTCACCTTGCAGCTGTTCGCCATAACGATGAAGAATTGTTCCGCGTACCGGCCAGAAGGCCTGCCCGCGCGGCGCGCCGAGGCCGCCGGTTCGCGACATCAGCGAACGTTCGCTTTCGGTTGGTTTATAGGTGGTGCCTTTGCGCGAGGCCTCCTGCTGGCGGTCACGTACCGCCTGGGCATCACGAGCTTCGCGGTCGGCGCGGGCTTTGGCTGCCGCTTCCGCTTGGGCGATGCGGCCGCGCAGGCGCGATTCGTTAGCGCGCAGTTCGCTGAGCTGCTGTTGGCCTTTCTGAATGGAGGATTCGAGGCTGGAGAGCGTCTTTTTACGCTCGTTGCGCGCCTGCTCAAGCTTGGCCTGCTGCGCTTTTTGCTCGTAAACCAGCGTTTGCTGCTGGCTTTGTTTTTCTTCCAGCATCGATTTCTGCACCGCGACTTCTTCGCGCGTCTGCTTGAGCTGGGCGATGGTTTCCTGACGGGCCTGGTTAAAGTAACCAAAATAGGCCTGCAGGCGCTGGTTACGCTGCCCCTCTTCACCGCTGAGGATCATCTGCATGCCGGTGTGCGGCCCCTGGCGGAACGCGGCGTCGAGCTGCGCGGCGAGATTCCGTTCCTGGGAGGCGCGCTGGCGCTCCAGCTTAGCGATAGACGCGTTCATGTCGTCAATCTGCTTATTGAGCTGGTTGAGGGTATCCTGAGTTTCACGAAGTTTGCGCGCGGCGGCGGAGATCGCTTCTTCCTGCGCTTTTAGCTGGGCCAGCAGAGAGGAGCGTTGCTGCTGCTGTTGCTGAATCGCGCGCTGTTTGGCGGCGATATCGGCCTGAATGGATTTCAGCTGGTCGCGGTCATCGGCGTGAGCGGATGCGGCGCACAGCAATACGCCAGCGCTAAGCGCGCTGGCGTAAAGAACGGATCGAACAGCCGTTGCGATCCATGTATTTGAATAAGTCGCCTTTCCCCTCATGGGGAAGGATTATTCCACGATGAACAGCGGCTTGCCAGTCATCTCTTGCGGGATTTCCATTCCCATTAGCGACAGCATGGTTGGCGCGATGTCGGAAAGCTTGCCGCCTTCGGCCACTTTCACCGTTTTGTCGCCAACGTAGATCAGCGGAACCGGCAGGTTAGTATGCGCGGTGTGCGCCTGTCCGGTCGCCGGATCGCGCATCTGTTCGGCGTTGCCGTGGTCGGCGGTGATCAGCAGCTGGCCGCCGACGGATTCAACGGCCGCGGCCACTTGCTCAATGCAGTGATCCAGCGCTTCAACCGCTTTCACGGCGGCTTCCATCACCCCGGTATGGCCTACCATATCGCCGTTCGGGTAGTTGCAGATGATGGTGTCATACTGACCGCCTTTGATGGCCGCAACCAGTTTCTCGGTCAGCTCGGCGGAGCTCATTTCCGGCTGCAGGTCGTAAGTGGCGACCTTCGGCGAGTTAATCAGAATACGGTCTTCGCCTTTAAACGGATTTTCTACCCCGCCATTAAAGAAGAAGGTCACGTGCGCATATTTCTCGGTTTCGGAGATGCGCAGCTGGGTTTTGTCGTGCTTCGCCATCCACTCGCCGAAAGTGTTAACCAGTGAGGCTGGTGGATACGCGCAAGCGACTTTGATGTCGGCGGCGTATTCGGTCAGCATCACGAAATCGAGGTTAACCACTTTCTTACGCGCGAAGCCGTCGAAGTCGGCGTTAACGAAGGCGCGGGTGATTTCGCGCGCGCGGTCAGCGCGGAAGTTCATGAAGATCAGCGCGTCGCCGTCTTCCATTGCGGCATCGGCCTGGCCGGCGGCGCGGATAACGGTCGCTTTGACGAACTCGTCGTTTTCGTCACGCGCGTAGGCTGCCTGCAGGCCAGCCACGGCGGTGTCGGCCTGGAATTCACCTTTGGCCAGCGTCATCAGGTCATAGGCTTGTTCTACGCGATCCCAGCGGTTGTCGCGGTCCATGGCGTAGTAGCGGCCAATGATAGAGGCGATACGGCCTTTGCCCAGCGCGGTGAATTTAGCTTCGAATTTAGCCAGCGTGGCTTCAGCGCTGCGCGGCGGCGTGTCGCGGCCATCGAGGAAAGCGTGCAGATAGATTTTCTCTGCGCCGCGTTCGGCGGCCAGTTCTACCATCGCCATGATGTGGTCTTCGTGGCTGTGAACGCCGCCAGGCGACATCAGGCCCATGATGTGTACCGCTTTACCGGCGGCGACGGCTTTGTCGACCGCGCCGGTCAGCACCGGGTTGGCAAAGAAGGTGCGTTCTTTGATTTCAACATCCAGACGGGTCAGATCCTGATACACGATACGGCCCGCGCCGAGGTTTACGTGACCCACTTCGGAGTTACCCATCTGGCGGTCAGGCAGGCCGACTTCCAGACCGGATGCATCAATCAGGGTGTGCGGGCGTTTTGCCCACAGTGCGTCCATTACCGGCGTTTTCGCGCTATAAATGGCGTTATCCTGCTGGTCTTCACGGTAGCCGTAGCCATCCAGAATCACCAGTACCATAGGTTTTTTAGTAACCGACATTGCGACAACCTCATGCTCAAAGACAGAAAATTTGCGTAATTTTACTACAGCTGAATCGATCAAATCACCGTAAAAGATCAAAGAAAGGGAAGGGGTGACGCCACAGTCGATGGCGAAGTCGGTTTTTTTTTCGTGACGGGCCGCAGAAAATACATTACATCGCGCTCACTGGCTGTATTTGCCGCAATGCACAGGTATACTCCTTCCCTGGTTTTTTTATCACTTAGTCGGGAGTTGTAACCCCCCATGCAAGAAATTATGCAATTCATCGGCCGTCACCCGGTCCTGAGCATCGCGTGGATCGCGCTGCTGGGTGCGGTACTGTTCACCACCTTTAAAGGCTTGATGTCAAAAGTTAAAGTCATTACTCGTGGTGAAGCGACGCGTCTTATCAACAAAGAAGAAGCCGTTGTTGTCGACCTGCGTCAGCGTGACGACTTCCGTAAAGGCCATATCGCCGGCGCTATCAACCTGCTGCCTGCCGATATCAAAGCAAATAACGTCGGCGAGTTGGAAAAACACAAAGCACAACCCATTATTGTTGTGGATGGGTCCGGCATGCAGGCGCAAGAACCTGCCAGCCTGCTGAATAAAGCCGGATTCGAAAAAGTCTTTGTACTGAAAGAAGGTATCGCAGGCTGGAGCGGCGAGAACCTTCCGCTGGTACGCGGCAAATAATTTACCCCCGCGTCGTTATGGCGCAGCGGTTCCCCCGATAACCTCTCAGGCGGCGGGGAGCCTCTGCGGCGTAAAATCCCTCGGGGTAAAAACAGGAGTGAGTCATGGCCAATATTGAGATCTATACCAAAGCGACCTGCCCGTTCTGCATCCGCGCTAAAGCGCTGCTGAACAGCAAGGGCGTGACGTTCAACGAACTGCCTATCGATGGCGATGCCGCAAAGCGTGAAGAGATGATCCAGCGCAGCGGCCGGACGACGGTTCCGCAGATTTTTATTGATGCGCAGCACATTGGCGGCTGTGACGACTTGTATGCGCTTGATTCACGTGGTGGACTTGATCCCCTCTTGCGCTAATTTTTACGCTTTCCCCATCCAGGGGCGCGTATTTAAGGACAACACGAAAGGGTTTTACTATGTCAGAACAAAACAGCACCGAAATGACTTTCCAGATTCAGCGCATCTACACCAAAGACGTTTCCTTCGAAGCGCCAAATGCGCCGCAAGTTTTCCAGAAAGATTGGCAGCCGGAAGTTAAACTTGATCTGGATACCGCTTCCAGCCAACTGGCTGAAGGCGTTTATGAAGTGGTGCTGCGTGTCACCGTAACGGCATCGCTGGGCGAAGAAACCGCATTCCTGTGCGAAGTACAGCAGGGCGGTATCTTCTCCATCGACGGCATCGATGGCAACCAGATGGCGCACTGCCTCGGCGCGTACTGCCCGAACATTCTGTTCCCGTACGCTCGCGAGACCGTTACCAGCCTGGTTTCCCGCGGCACCTTCCCGCAACTGAACCTTGCGCCGGTGAACTTTGACGCGCTGTTTATGAACTATCTGCAACAGCAGGCTGGCGAAGGTGCTGAACAACATCAGGATGCCTGATGAACGCGCTTAATGCTGCAATGACTGTGATCGGTGCCGGTTCTTACGGCACCGCTCTTGCCATCACCCTGGCAAGAAATGGCCACGAGGTCGTACTTTGGGGCCATGACCCGAAACATATCGCGACGCTGCAACACGATCGCTGCAACGCCGCGTTCCTTCCCGATGTGCCCTTCCCGGACACGCTGCGCCTTGAGAGCGATTTAGCGACGGCGCTGGCCGCCAGCCGCGATATCCTCGTGGTGGTGCCGAGCCACGTCTTCGGCCAGGTTCTGCGCCAGATTAAACCGCTGATGCGTTCCGATGCGCGTCTGGTGTGGGCGACGAAAGGTCTGGAGGCCGAAACCGGCCGTCTGCTGCAGGACGTGGCGCGTGAAGCGCTGGGCGATGACATCCCATTAGCGGTCATCTCCGGTCCGACTTTTGCCAAAGAGCTGGCCGCCGGCCTGCCGACGGCGATTTCGCTGGCGGCGACGGATCCGCAGTTTGCAGAAGACCTTCAGCGCTTGCTGCACTGCGGTAAAAGCTTCCGCGTCTACATCAACCCGGATTTTATCGGCGTGCAGTTGGGCGGCGCGGTGAAAAACGTTATCGCCATCGGCGCCGGGATGTCTGACGGCATCGGCTTTGGCGCGAATGCGCGTACGGCGTTGATCACCCGTGGGCTGGTGGAAATGTCCCGTCTCGGCGCGGCGCTAGGCGCCGATCCGGAAACCTTCATGGGCATGGCCGGGTTGGGCGACCTGGTACTGACTTGTACCGATAACCAATCGCGAAACCGCCGTTTTGGCATGATGCTCGGACAGGGCATGGACGTGCAAAGCGCGCAGGACAAGATTGGCCAGGTGGTTGAAGGCTATCGCAATACCAAAGAGGTTCGCGTTCTGGCGCAGCGTTTAGGCGTCGAAATGCCAATAACCGAGGAAATTTATCAGGTATTGTATTGCGGAAAAATTGCGCGCGAGGCAGCATTGACCTTATTGGGTCGCGCACGCAAGGACGAACGCAGCGCCAACTAGCCGCAGGGAAAGTCTGTTACCTGTATGACCCGGTCAGCGAAGAACTGACCGGTCATAATTCTTATCGTCTGGAGTATGCAATGCCGTGTGAAGAACTGGATATCGTCTGGAACAATATTAAAGCCGAAGCCCGGGCTTTGGCCGACTGTGAGCCGATGCTCGCCAGTTTTTACCACGCAACGCTACTCAAGCACGAAAATCTGGGCAGCGCCCTGAGCTATATGCTGGCGAATAAGCTGGCCTCGCCGATTATGCCTGCTATCGCTATTCGCGAAGTGGTGGAAGAGGCCTATGCCGCTGACCCGGAGATGATCGCTTCCGCCGCCTGTGATATCCAGGCGGTACGTACCCGTGACCCTGCGGTCGATAAATACTCAACGCCGCTGTTGTACCTGAAAGGCTTCCATGCGCTGCAGGCCTATCGTATCGGCCACTGGCTGTGGAATCAGGGTCGCCGCGCGCTGGCTATTTTCCTGCAAAACCAGGTCTCCGTCTCTTTCCAGGTCGATATCCATCCGGCGGCGAAGATTGGCCGTGGGATCATGCTCGACCACGCCACCGGTATCGTGGTCGGTGAAACGGCGGTGATTGAAGACGACGTATCCATCCTGCAGTCTGTGACCCTCGGCGGTACCGGTAAAACCAGCGGCGACCGTCACCCGAAAATTCGCGAAGGCGTGATGATTGGCGCCGGGGCGAAGATCCTCGGCAATATCGAAGTCGGGCGCGGGGCGAAGATTGGCGCCGGCTCCGTGGTACTGCAACCTGTGCCACCGCATACCACCGCCGCAGGCGTACCGGCGCGCATCGTCGGCAAGCCGGAGAGCGACAAGCCGGCGATGGATATGGATCAGCATTTTAATGGGATTCACCATACTTTCGAGTACGGCGACGGGATTTGATGTATTGCCATTTGCCGCCGCGAAGCTCAAAAATGTAGATATCAGCTATCACTTTGCAACTGTTTCGCTCCTGGATAAACGGTTGTTCTGTGCTGTTTCCGAGCACATTGCGCTCCCGATATTTCTTCTGCGTTATGTCTTTCATGGCGCAGGGAGCGCACAGAGGGCGGCCAGTCGCCGCCGCCCTCTGTACTCCCGGGCTCTGGCCGCCAAAATCGCCACTTCGTGGTACCTTCGACTTATCCCTGAAGGCTTCGGGTCGGGCCGAGGCAGCGTCCGTGCAAAACACGGCCCTCAGCCCGCATCCATGCGGGCTGCCCCGGCCTTCCGGGAACGTCTCAGCGATTTTGAGGCCACCAACACCGGCAGTTTCAGGCAGTATTGATGCGGTTGTAGCGCGAGTAGCCCGGATAAGGCGCAGCGCGCCACAATCCGGGACCCACTCAGGTTAGCTGCGCAACACGGCGCCAGGGTATCCTAACTGGCGCCAGGCTTCATACACCACCACCGACACCGCGTTTGACAGGTTCATGCTGCGGCTGTCCGGCATCATCGGAATACGGATTTTTTGCTCCGCCGGCAGGGCATCGAGGATGCTGGCCGGCAGGCCGCGCGTTTCCGGACCAAACATCAAGAAATCACCATCCTGATAGCTTACCGCGCTGTGGGCGGGCGTGCCTTTGGTGGTGAGGGCGAACAGGCGCTGTGGCTTCGCGCTGGCGATGAACGCCGCATAATCCGCGTGGCGCTGTACGGCGGTGAACTCGTGATAATCCAACCCGGCGCGTCTCAGGCGTTTATCGTCCCAGGTAAAGCCCATTGGCTCAATGATATGTAAATTGAAGCCGGTGTTGGCGCACAGGCGGATGATATTGCCGGTGTTCGGCGGGATTTCTGGTTCGAATAACACGATGTTCAGCATACTGCCCCCTTAATAGCGGGGGGCAGAATAGCAGATATTTGTTGAACCCTCACCCCGACCCTCTCCCTGAGGGAGGGAGAGAAAACCGATTACAGCAGAGGCGGCGTAAGGGAAAACGCGGGGAATTACGCGGCGTTGCCCTGCTTGAGCGCATCGAAGGTCTGCAGCGCTTCGGCATTCTGCACCAGCGAATCGCGGCTGATTTCACTGATGGATTTCGCCCCGGTCAGCGTCATCGCCACTTTCATCTCTTTCTCGATAAGGTTGAGCAGATTCGCCACCCCCTGCTTGCCGTGAGTCGCCAGCGCGTACAGATATGCGCGGCCCAGCAGCACGCTGTCGGCGCCAAGGGCGATCATCCGCACCACGTCGAGACCGTTGCGGATACCGCTGTCGGCGAGAATAGTGATGTCGCCTTTAACCGCATCGGCAATGGCGGGCAGGGCGCGGGCGGAAGAGAGCACGCCGTCAAGCTGGCGGCCGCCGTGGTTGGAGACGACAATGCCGTCAGCGCCGAAGCGTACCGCATCGCGGGCGTCCTCCGGGTCGAGGATCCCTTTGATCACCATCGGGCCGTCCCAGAAGTCGCGGATCCACTCCAGGTCTTTCCATGAAATCGACGGATCGAAATTATTCGCCAGCCAGCCGATGTAATCCTCAAGCCCGGTCGGTTTGCCGAGGTAGGCGGAGATATTGCCCAGGTCGTGCGGGCGGCCGTTGAGACCGACGTCCCATGCCCACTGCGGATGAGTGACGGCCTGCCAGTAGCGGCGCATGGCGGCGTTTGGGCCGCTCATGCCAGAATGGGCGTCGCGATAGCGCGCGCCGGGGGTCGGCATATCCACGGTAAAGACCAGCGTGGAGCAGCCTGCGGCTTTGGCGCGCTCCAGCGCATTGCGCATAAATCCGCGATCGCGCAGGACATACAGCTGGAACCACATCGGGCGTTTGATGGTCGGGGCGACCTCTTCAATCGGGCAAACAGAAACGGTAGAGAGGGTAAACGGGATGCCTTTGTCGTCCGCCGCGCCCGCTGCCTGCACTTCGCCGCGGCGCGCGTACATACCGCACAGCCCGACCGGCGCCAGCGCCGTTGGCATCGCCAGCTTTTCGTTGAATAACGTGGTCTCCAGGCTCAGATCCGACATATTGCGCAGAATGCGCTGGCGTAGCGCCACGTCGGAGAGGTCTTCAACGTTGCGGCGCAGGGTATGTTCGGCGTAGGCGCCGCCGTCGATATAGTGGAACAGAAATGGTGGCAGGATACGCTGTGCGGCGGCGCGATAGTCGCTGGCGGCGGAAATAATCATCACGAGTTCTCCCTGGAATTTTCATTGTGGTCACCGGGCAGGCGGGTAATACGCGCCTGGCGGGCCTGGTCTTCATCAAAACGTTTAATGGTGGCGTGGACAAAACCGAGGTGGGCCATCATCGCCTGGCGGGCGCCTTCCGCGTCGCCAGCGAAGATCGCTTCCATTACCGCCTGATGTTGTTCGGTCAGACGCGCGAACACCGGCGGCACCAGATACATGCGCTGGCGGCTCTGCTTCACCGAGGATTGCAGAAGCTCGAAGAAACCGCGCATGGTTTGCAGCAGCACCACATTATGTGAGGCTTCAGCGATCGCCAGGTGGAAGCGAACATCCGCCTGTGAGGCGAGATCCGGGTCATCGCTGAGGGTGGCTTCAAAACAGAGGCGGATTTTTTCTTTTTCGGCGTCGGTGGCCCGCATCGCCGCATGCCAGGCGGTGCTGGCTTCAATAGCGTGGCGGGCTTCGAGAATATCAAAACTGTAGTCGGGGTCGTCGGCGAGCAGCGTTTTCAGCGGCTGGACGATGTTTTGCTCCGACCAGGGCTCATGCTGCCAGCGCACGAAGGTGCCGCCGCCGCGACGGCTAAGCAGCACCCCTTCGTTGACCAGCATCGCCAGCGCTTCACGCAGCGAATTGCGTGAAACACCGAGCTGGACGGCAAGCTGGCGCTCGGCGGGCAAACGCATGCCCGCCTCCAGCTGTTGTTCTTCTATCAGCGCCCGGACGCGATTTGCGACGTCGTCAGCCAGGCGTTTTGGCATCACTTTCACGGAATCATCCAGGTTAAGACATAAGCCTGCAGGGTGGTAATCAGGCCCACCATGCAGGTGAATATCAGGCTGTGCTTGACGGTAAAGCGGAACAGGTCCGACTCTTTACCCACCAGGCCTACCGCGGCGCAGGCAATGGCGATCGATTGGGGCGAAATCATCTTGCCTGTCACCCCACCGGTGGTATTCGCGGCGACCAGCAGAATATCGGAGACGCCGATTTGCTGGGCAGCCGTCGCCTGCAGCGCGGCGAATAGCGCGTTAGACGAGGTATCTGAACCGGTCAGGAAAACCCCCAGCCAGCCGAGGAACGGCGAGAAGAAGGTAAACGCGTGGCCGGTATGCGCCAGCGCCAACGCCAGCGTCGATGACAGCCCGGAGTAGTTCGAGATAAAGGCGAACGCCAGCACCATACCGATGGAGTAAATCGGCAGCGCCAGCTCTTTCAACGTCCCGGCGAAGGTGGTCAGCGCATCCTTTGGCTTCATACGCAACCAGACGATAGACAGTATAGCGGCGAACAGGATGGCGGTGCCGGTCGCCGACAGCCAGTCGAATTTGTACACCGCGGCGTACGGCGTCGCGGCGC
This sequence comes from Klebsiella sp. CN_Kp104, assembly GCF_040064515.1. Lineage (NCBI taxonomy): Bacteria > Pseudomonadati > Pseudomonadota > Gammaproteobacteria > Enterobacterales > Enterobacteriaceae > Klebsiella > Klebsiella sp. CN_Kp104. Next base: position 214,279 of record NZ_JBEAII010000007.1, read on the forward strand.
TCACCACCGGCGGCATACGGGCGACCATTTTGTCGAGGAACGGTACCGGGATGTTAACCACGAAGTCATACATCGCCCCGCCCGGCGCAAACAGCGCTTTAAACGGCGGTACGCTCCACAGGGTGACGGTGGCGGTGAGGAACAGGAACGGCGACCAGGCGCGAATGACCTGACCGGCGGTGTAATGCGTGCGCGCCAGCGTTTGATCAACCTGCGCGGCGCCCATATCGCCAAAGCGGAAGATACGTACCGGCTGCCAGCGCTTGAGGAACAGCGTCAGGCATACCAGCGACACCAGCGAAGAGATGATGTCCGGCAGTTCCGGGCCGAGGAAGTTAGAGCTGAGGTACTGCGCGATAGCGAACGAGCCGCCTGCGACCATCACCGCAGGCCACGTCTCTTTCACCCCGCGCCAGCCGTCCATAATTGCCATGATCCAGAACAGCACGATAATGGTCAGGAACGGCAGTTGGCGGCCAACCATCTGGCCGATGGCGAAGCTATCGATGCCGGTCACCTGGCCGGCGACCAGAATCGGGATCCCCATGGCGCCGAAGGCCACCGGCGCGGTGTTAACAATCAGGCACAGCCCGGCGGCGTATAGCGGATTGAAGCCGAGCCCAACCAGCAGCGCGGCGGTGATCGCCACCGGCGCGCCGAAACCGGCGGCCCCTTCGAGGAAGGCGCCGAAGGAGAAGCCGACAATCAGCATCTGCAGGCGCTGATCCGGTGTAATCGAAAGAATCGACGAGCGGATAATGTCGAACTGCCCGGTCTTTACCGAGATTTTATAGACGAAGACCGCGGCGATAATAATCCACGCGATAGGCCACAGGCCGTAGAAGAAGCCGTATACCACCGACGATAAGGCGCGATCGACCGGCATTTTGTAGAACAGCAGGGCGACAAGCAGCGCGATGGCTACGGTCCAGGTGGCGGCGATATAGCCTTTAAGCTTGAGCTTAATCAGGGCGAAAAAGAAAAACAGAATCGGCAGTGAGGCGATAAGGCTCGATAGCCAGATATTACCAGCCGGATCGTAATTTTGTTGCCAGAGGTTCATGCAGGTCTCCATCGGGCCACATCCAGTGCATCAGGTTGGGTCTGCGCCCATTGCCGATCACACCGTTTGTAAAATTGGCCCAGCCAAATTGCGATTGTAGGGTTAACGACAATTGATGGTTAACCAAATGTTATGGCATAGCAACGCGTTTGTGATGCAAAGTGATGGATATGTGAACCGATTGACGGTTTAAGAAATAATTGGTTGGGCCAATTTGGCAAGGAAGGGGAAATTGGCTGTGAGTTCACGGCCCGGCAGGGCTACCGGGTAATAGACGATGAACTCACAGCGGGCAAAAGATTAAAACTCGCTCTTCGCGAAGCCGGTCATCTCTTTGAGGCCCATTTCGCGGCCCAGCGCGGTCATCGGATGGACGACAACCAGTCCGCGCACGCTTTTCTTCAGCTTGCCCATATCGGCCTGCTCTTTTTTGGTGATGGCGCGGCGGTGCGGCATGCTCATCAGTTTCTGCGCTTCTTTGCTCAGCTTCTGCGACTGAACGGAACGCAGGCGTTCGATTTCCGTTTCCAGGGTCGCTTTTTCTTTTTCCAGCTCCGCGTATTTATCGGCGGCTTCGACCAGCGACAGGTCGGCCTGCTGGTGGCGGATGGCGTCGAGACGGTCGCTCAAACGCTTGATTTCATTCTTTTCGACTTCTTTCATGGTAATTTTATCTGTGAATAAAAGGGCTTCGACGTTACATAGTATGGGCCGGGCGGGCCTTTGTTGATAGTTTTTTATCGAAATACTCGTGGCTTCACCGCCGTAAGCATGAGACCTGATACATTATAACTATCTGAATAGTAGCGATATTGTAATTTTAATTAAGCTGTTTATCATTTTTGTGAAGCCTGACGACCATTCAGCACGTTTTCCTCAACTTGCTCCCTTTTTTTCGCCAATCCTTAATAAGATCCCCCTGAACAGAGGAGAGCGTGATGGCGAAAATCGGCGACGGCGTACCACGTATCATTGATAAAACGGTAGATTTCATGGCCTCGAGCCAGGCGTTTATGGAATATCTGAAAAAATGCCCGCGTTTACAGCGGATACCGCGCGATATTCCTGAGGATAAAAAAGCGCTATTTCTGAGTCGTCTGGAGTATTACCGGCAGCTGTACCGGCCGACGTGCGACCAGCAAGAAGCGGAGTCAGAGCGTTGATTTCTGGAAGGCTTTTTTTAAGCTGATTCGGGAAATCAGCTCAGTCAGAGACAACACCATCGTAGAACGTATCATCTGCTGGTAGCGCAGTTTCTGCATTGCCAGCAGTTCCTTATCGCTCTCATCAAACAGCGGCGTTGGCGGAAGCGCGGCGACGCAGTGCAGCTCGCCTAACGGCCCGAGAATTTCATCGTCGGTGAAAGCGTACTCATTGCCGTCATGATTGAGCTCTTCACGCAAGGCCATCAATAGCTCGGCATCTTCGTATTCGGCGCGGCTTATCACCCCAAGGCCGTAGATAAGCTTCAGGCGTACGGAAAGATCGCCCAGCGGCCCACTGCCGTCCAGCAATGGCTCCACTGCGTATTTCACCGCGTAATCGTCTTTGCGGAATACCTGAAGCACCAGAATATTGACCGCCTCCGTCAGGAGTTCGACGGCGGCTATCAGGAAACTTCTTACGGTCTTACCAGCATTTAAACGCTCAAGTACGCGGTTTTCAAATGCCTGTGTTTCTTCCATTATTGCCTGCATATCTGACAGGAGTGGTATTGGGCGCGGCATCGGCCGCGCCAGGTTGTACATCATTTTACCGCGTTGTAGTCGTTAACGGCCTCCGACACTACAGCGCTTGCCGCATCCAGACCGGAAATCTGCGCCAGCGCGGCCTGTGGCCCTTTTTCGGCAATCAGCGCCGCCAGTTCCTGAGCCTGCGGATCGTCTTCGCTGCGGAAATGCATGGCCGCGGCAATCCCTTTTACCAGATTCCGGTGCGGCAGGCCGTATTCCAGCGTGCCAAGCAGCGGCTTGATCAAACGATCGCCCGCGCTCAATTTACGCAGCGGCTGGCGGCCGACGCGCTCCACATCATCTTTCAGATACGGGTTCTCAAAGCGACCGAGGATCTTCTGGATATAAGCCGCGTGTTTCTGCGCATCAAAGCTGTAGCGTTTAATCAGCACCGCGCCGCTCTCTTCCATTGCGCCTTTCACGACGGCGCGAATGTGCTCATCGAGAATCGCGTCGCGAATCGTTTGATGGCCCGCCAGTTTCCCGAGGTAGGCGGTTATAGCATGCCCGGTGTTTAAGGTGAATAGCTTACGCTCGACAAATGCCATCAGGTTATCGGTTAATTCCATTCCTGGGATGTTCGGCAGCTCGCCCTTAAACTGGGTTTTATCCACAATCCATTCGCTGAAGGTTTCAACGGTGACTTCCAGCGGATCGTGGGTGGCGGAAGCCGACGGCGGCACGATGCGGTCTACGGCGGAGTCGACGAAGCCGATATGCGCTTCAACCCACGCTTTGTCCTCTTCCGCCAGCGCGTTAAACACATGGCCTTTCAGCTGGCTGGTGCCGCGTACCATGTTTTCGCAGGCGATGATATTCAGCGGGCGTTCAATACCCTGCGCTTTACGTTTCACCAGGCCTTTGGCGATGGCAGGGGCGATACGCTCCAGAACGACGGGGCCGACCGCGGTGGTCACCAGGTCGACATCGGCGATCAGATCCACCACCTCATCGCCAATGCTGCTGACGGCATTCACGCCGGAGACGGTATCAACCTGTTCGTTTTCACCCACCACGTGGACCTGATAGCTATGACGGGCATTCAGGGCATCAAGGACCACCTGATTAACATCGGCGAACGTAAGGGAGATACCGGCGTCAGCCAGCAGTTTGCCAATGAAGCCACGTCCGATATTACCTGCGCCAAAATGTAATGCTTTCATAGTATTAACCTTCAATTAATGTTTTTACCTGAGAGGGCTGGGGTGAGGCTTTTCCCTCACCCCAACCCTCTCCCAAAGGGAGAGGGAATGGAGCGTTGTGGTTATTTATTCAGCAACGACAGGACTTCTTCGACGCTGGTGGTTTTCGCCAGCCGCTCAATCACGGTTTCATCATCCAGCGCGTTAGTCAGGCTGGTGATAACGTGAATGTGTTCGTTGTTGCGGGCGGCGATACCGATGACCAGACGCGCGACTTCATCTTCTTCTTCGCCGAAGCGCACGCCTTCCGGATACTGGCAGAAGACGACGCCGGTTTTCAGTACCCGGTCTTTCGCTTCAATGGTACCGTGCGGTACCGCGATAGATTCGCCAAGATAGGTTGAGGTCAGCTTCTCGCGGTCGAGCATCGCCTGCACGTATTCCGGCTCAACGTATCCGCCTTTCACCAGTTGTTCACCGGCGAAGCGAATGGCCTCTTCTTTGGTCGCCGCTTTGCGCCCGAGGAAGATGTTATCCGCGCCCAGCTGGAACAGGTTTTTGTCAGTATTATCAAAGCTATCTTTCAGGCTATCGGTGACTTTTACTTCGTTGTCGATGTGGCGCTGCGCCGCTACCAGACGCTCGGTCAGGCTGGTATACAGGCCGCTGTCGAGGAAGTTGGTCAGCGAAATATGCTGTGCCTGCGGTACCTGGCGCATGGCGCGCTCGGTCAGGTCGCGGTGGGTGATCACCAGGTCGACATCCGGCGGCAGGTTGTTAATCGCGCTGTTAGTGACAGAGATATTGCTCAGTCCGGCATCCTGGACTTTCTTACGCAGTACCCCGGCGCCCATGGCGCTGGAACCCATACCGGCGTCGCAGGCAACGATGATTTTACGCACGTGGCTAAGGTCGTTAGCCACGTCGCCCGCCGCCAGCGGCGTCGCCGCGCCTTTGGACTCGGCTTTCATGTCGTGCATGCGACGGGTTGCGGCTTCGATATCGTCTTCTTCTTTCACTTTGCTGGTTTTCAGCAGAATGGCGGAGACAATAAAGGAGACCGCCATCGCCGCAATAATGGCCGCGATGTTAGCGAAGTAGGCGCCTTTTGGCGTCATCGCCAGTACCGCCAGAATGGAACCCGGGGAAGCCGGGGAAACCAGGCCGCCGTTGAGGATAGTCAGGGTGAAGACACCGGTCATACCGCCGAGGATAACGGCCAGAATCAGACGCGGGTTCATCAGCACGTACGGGAAGTAAATTTCGTGGATACCGCCCAGGAAGTGGATGATTGCCGCACCGCCCGCAGACTGCTTCGCGCTGCCGCGGCCAAAGAACATGTACGCCAGCAGAACGCCCATCCCCGGACCCGGGTTAGCTTCAATCAGGAAGAAGATGGATTTGCCAAGCTCATGGGACTGCTGAATACCCAGCGGCGAGAAGATACCGTGGTTAATCGCGTTATTGAGGAACAGGATTTTCGCCGGTTCAACAAAGATAGACGCCAGCGGCAGCATGTCGTGCGCCACCATGAAGTTAACGCCAGCCGCCAGCAGTTTTGACAGCACTTCAACCGCCGGGCCGATGCCGAGGAACGCCAGAATGGCAAGGATCATCCCGATGATGCCGGCGGAGAAGTTATTCACCAGCATTTCGAAACCGGATTTGATCTTACCGTCTACCCAGGCGTCAAATTTCTTAATGCAGTAGCCACCGAGCGGGCCGGCGATCATTGAGCCGAGGAACATCGGCATATCCGCGCCAACAATAACGCCCATGGTGGTGATAGCGCCGACGACGCCGCCGCGTTCACCGCCAACCAGCTTACCGCCGGTATAACCGATCAGTAGCGGCAGCAGGTAGGTGATCATCGGGCCGACCAGCTTCGCCAGCGTCTCGTTCGGCAACCACCCTGTTGGGATAAATAACGCGGTGATAATCCCCCACGCGATAAACGCGCCGATATTCGGCATCACCATATTGCTGAGGAAACGACCAAAGCTTTGCACCTTGATCTTGATATCGGATGACATAAAACACCCCTTCTTCTGTTTTGCTTATCGCGCAGGCTGAACGCCCGAGGTTTGTTGTTAATGTGGCGGCAGAGGTAGCCGGACCCTGATTGATAGTGCGAAATCTGGCACTGAATCGTTAAGCTGTCCAGCGAGCGGCTTTTTATGTGATTTTGGTCACATAAATATAGGTGTCTGGTACTTATATGTAGTGATCGTCATCACAAAAATGATGTGTAAAAAAACAACAACAGGCGATGAAAGCCCCTGAATCGCATATTTATGTGATATTCGTCACATTATACCTTTGCGATTTTGTTATTTGTTTGTGATGAGTATCACAAAATATTTTGCGCTTAATTCCGCCAGGTGTGATCTGCCGCAGGTTCTGCTTTCCCAGCGGCCAACGATGTAACTTTGCAACCCGCCTGCGCGAAGAACATTTTTTGCCGCTGATGGCGGAAATGAAAACGGTGAATTATGCTCAAATTGTCAGCCAGCCGCCGCTTCGTCGGCGCTCACAATTCCAATAATCTATTAGCGTGAATCGAGGAAATTATGTTTCTCAATTATTTTGCGCTGGGCGTTCTAATCTTCGTTTTCCTGGTTATTTTTTACGGGATTATTATTTTGCACGATATTCCGTACCTGATTGCGAAGAAACGTAATCATCCGCACTCCGATGCGATTCACGTCGCGGGGTGGGTCAGCCTGTTTACGCTGCACGTAATATGGCCATTTTTATGGATCTGGGCCACTCTCTATCAGCCGGCGCGCGGCTGGGGAATGCAGCATAAGCCGAATGAAGCAGGGACTGATGGCGCTGACAGCGAGCTGGCGCAACTCAATCAGCGTATCGCTGAACTCGAACATAAAATCGCGCATCTGCAGCCGACAGCGCCGCCATCCTCGACGGAGAAATAATCATGGACCTGTTGATCATTTTGACGTACGTGGCCATTGCGTGGTCGGTATTTAAAATATTCCGTATTCCGGTAAATAAATGGACGGTCCCGACCGCGGCCCTGGGCGGCGTATTTATTGTTAGCGCGCTTATTTTATTAATGAACTATAACCACCCTTATACTTTTACCGCGCAGAAAGCGGTTATTTCCATTCCTATTACGCCGCAGGTTACCGGCATTGTTAGCAGCGTGACCGATAAAGCCAACCAGCGGGTGAAAAAGGGCGAGGTACTATTTACTATCGACCCGGTGCGCTACCAGGCTCGTGTCGACAGGCTGCAGGCCGATCTGGTCACCGCTCTGCACAGTATCAATACCCTGAAAGCCCAACTGCAGGAAGCGCAGGCGAACACCGTGCGCGTCTCCGCCGAGCGCGACCGGCTGTATAAAGATTATCAGCGCTATTTGAAAGGCAGCCAGGCGCGGGTCAACCCATTTTCGGAAAGCGATATCGATAATGCGCGGCAAAACTATCTTGCCCAGGATGCGTTGGTGAAAGCCTCGGTTGCCGAGCAGGCGCAGATTCAGAGCCAGCTGGATAGCACGCTGAATGGCGAACAGTCGCAGGTGGTGAGCCTGCGCGCGCAGTTGGCGGAAGCGAAATATAACCTCGATCAGACCACCGTCCGGGCGCCGAGCGATGGTTACATTACCCAGGTGCTGATTCGCCCGGGAACCTACGCCGCGTCGCTGCCGCTGCGCCCGGTGATGGTCTTTATTCCGCAACAGAAACGGCTAATTGTCGCCCAGTTCCGCCAGAACTCGTTGCTCAGGCTGGAGGCCGGCGATGATGCCGAAGCGGTGTTTAACGCCCTGCCAGGTCAGGTATTCCACGGTAAACTGGTCAACGTATTGCCGGTGGTGCCGGGCGGGACTTATCAGGCGCAGGGTTCGCTGCAGTCGCTGAGCGTCACGCCGGGTAGCGATGGCGTGCTGGCGACAATTGAACTGGATCCCGATGCGCAGGTCGATGCGCTGCCCGACGGCATTTACGCCCAGGTGGCGGTCTATTCCGACCATTTCACCCACGTGTCGGTGATGAGAAAAGTGCTGCTGCGCATGACCAGTTGGATGCACTACCTCTATCTCGATCATTAATGCGATCGGCGGCAGGTTGAGACAACGTCGCGCCTGCCATTTGCCTGCGCCTGAACCATACTGATCTTTTCGTTGGCGAAAGGAGCAGGCAATGAAACTGATCGGCAGCTATACCAGTCCTTTTGTACGCAAAATTTCCGTTATCTTGCTGGAAAAGGCGATCCCCTTCGAGTTTGTGAACGAATTCCCCTATAACGACGTCAACGGCGTGGCGCAGTACAACCCGCTGGGAAAAGTCCCGGCGTTGCTGACCGATGACGGCGCGTGCTGGTTTGATTCGCCCATTATTGCGCAATATCTGGAACTGCTAAACGTCGCGCCGGCGATGCTGCCCGCGGAACCTCTGGCGGCGCTGAAGATGCGCCAACTGGAAGCCTTGTCTGACGGCATCATGGAGGCGGCGATCGCGCTAGTGCGGGAAAAAGCGCGTCCGGCGGCCCAGCAGTCAGAAACCGAACTGCTCCGCCAGCGGGAAAAAATCGCCCGCGGCCTTGATATGTTGGAAGGGTACGCCGCCGACGGTACCTTGCGTCACGGTGAGCTGAATCTGGCGACCATTACTGCCGCCTGCGCCATTGCTTATCTGAATTTTCGTCGCGTGGCGCCCGGCTGGTGCGCGACGCGGCCAAAACTGGTCAAACTGGTCGAGACGTTATTTCAGCGAGCCAGTTTTGCCCGTACCGAACCGCCAGGGAGTTGACCCAGGCAGGTAACAGTTTCCTCGCGCAGGCGTTACAATCGCCACTCATTGTTGACTCCCTCTCCCGTCGGGAGGGGGGAAAATAACTTATCATCAGGTTCACTCATGTCTACCGATACTCGCGCGCTTTATACCCGGCTTCCGGCCATTGACCGTTTACTTCGCGATCCCGCTTTTGCTTTACTGCTCGATCGCCATGGCCATTCGCAAATCGTGGCGCTGCTGCGCCAGATGTTGGATGAGGCGCGGGAGCATATCCGCCAGGCGCAGGCATTGCCAGAGTGGTGCGACGACTGGCCGCAGGAGACCGCCAGCCGGCTGAACCATAGTCAGCAGAGCGCGCTGCGTCCGGTATTCAACCTGACGGGCACCGTGCTGCACACCAATCTGGGGCGCGCCATCCAGGCGGAAGCCGCGGTGCAGGCGGTGGCGCAGGCGATGCGCGCGCCGGTCACGCTGGAATACGATCTCGACGATGCCGGGCGCGGTCATCGCGATCGGGCGCTGGCCGATCTGCTGTGCCGGATCACCGGCGCGGAAGATGCCTGTATCGTCAATAACAACGCGGCGGCTGTGCTGCTGATGCTGGCGGCGACGGCCAGCGGGAAAGAAGTGGTGGTCTCGCGCGGCGAGCTGGTCGAGATCGGCGGCGCATTCCGCATCCCCGACGTCATGCGCCAGGCCGGTTGTTTGCTGCATGAAGTGGGCACCACTAATCGCACCCACGCCAAAGATTATTGTCAGGCTATCAATGAGCAGACTGCGCTGCTGATGAAAGTGCATACCAGCAACTACAGCATTGAAGGCTTTACCAAAGCGGTCGATGAGGCGGAGCTGGCGGAAATGGGCCGCGAACATGGCGTGCCGGTGGTGGCCGATCTCGGCAGCGGCTCGCTGGTGGATTTGAGCCAGTACGGTTTGCCGAAAGAACCGATGCCGCAGGAATTGATTGCGGCGGGCGTGAATCTGGTGAGCTTTTCCGGCGATAAGCTGCTCGGCGGACCGCAGGCGGGGATTATCGTCGGCGATCGGGCGCTGATCGCGAAGTTACAGAGTCATCCGCTTAAGCGCGCGCTGCGGGCGGATAAAATGACGCTGGCGGCGCTGGAGGCGACTCTGCGGCTGTATCTGCATCCGGAAGCGCTGGCCGACGAGCTGCCGACGCTGCGCCTGCTAACCCGCCGCGCCGAGGATATCCGCCAGCAGGGCGAGCGTATTCAGCCTGCGTTAGCGGCGCACTATAGCGATTTTGACGTGCGCGTCGAAGCGTGTTTATCGCAGATCGGCAGCGGGTCGTTGCCGGTCGACCGACTGCCCAGCGCCGCGTTAACCTTTACGCCGCGCGATGGTCGCGGCAGCCAGCTGGAAGCGCTGGCCGCGCGCTGGCGCGCCTTGCCGATACCGACGATCGGCAGAATTTATGATGGCCGCTTATGGCTGGATCTGCGCTGTCTTGAAGATGAACCCCGGTTTATGGAGATGTTATTGAGATGATTATTGCCACCGCCGGACATGTGGACCACGGCAAAACCACGCTGCTGCAGGCGATTACCGGCGTCAACGCCGATCGTCTTCCGGAAGAGAAATCGCGAGGGATGACTATCGATCTCGGCTACGCCTATTGGCCGCAGCCTGATGGCCGGGTGTTGGGTTTTATCGATGTGCCGGGGCATGAAAAGTTTTTGTCCAACATGTTGGCTGGCGTGGGCGGGATCGATCACGCGCTGCTGGTGGTGGCCTGCGATGACGGCGTGATGGCGCAAACCCGCGAGCACCTGGCAATTCTGCAGTTAACGGGAAAACCGACGTTAACCGTTGCGTTGACCAAAACGGACCGTGTGGACGCGGCGCGGGTTGCCAAAGTCCGGGCACAGGTGGAATCCACGCTGAGCGAGCTGGGGTTCGACGACGTGGCTTTCTTCGCCACCGCGGCGACGGAAAACCTCGGCATTGCCGAACTGCGCAGCCATTTGCTCCAGCTGACCGAGCGCGCGCATCCGCAACAGCAGCGTTTTCGTCTGGCGCTGGATCGCGCCTTTACCGTTAAGGGCGCGGGGCTGGTGGTGACCGGGACGGCGTTATCCGGCGAGGTAAAAATCGGCGATACCCTCTGGCTGACCGGCGCCAATAAACCCATGCGCGTCCGCGGGCTACATGCGCAGAATCAGCCGGTTGAACAGGCGCGGGCCGGGCAGCGTATCGCGCTGAACATCGTCGGCGACGCGCAAAAAGAGGATCTCAGCCGCGGCGACTGGCTGCTCTCGGCGCAGCCCGCAGAACCTTGCGAGCGGGCGATCGTCGAGCTCACCTGTCACGCGCCGCTCAGCCAGTGGCAGTCGCTGCATATCCACCATGCCGCCAGTCATATCACCGGCCGCGTTTCGTTACTGGAAGGCAATCTGGCCGAGCTGGTGCTGGATACGCCGCTGTGGCTGGCGGACAACGATCGCCTGGTGTTGCGCGATATCTCCGCCCGTTTGACGCTGGCCGGCGCGCGGGTGGTGACGCTGAATCCGCCGCGCCGCGGTAAACGCAAGCCGGAGTATCTGCAGTGGCTTTACGCGCTGGCGGCGACGCGGGGCGACGATGCGCAGGCGTTGGATATTCATTTGCAGCGCGATGCGGTGCGTCTTGACGAGTTTGCCTGGGCGCGGCAGCTGAGCGCCGACGGCCTGACGGCATTAATTAACCGTCCGGACTACCTGCAGGCCGGGAATAGCCTGCTTAGCGCGCCGCTGGCCGCCCGCTGGCAGAAAAAACTGCTCGACGCGCTGGGCCGTTATCACGACCAGCATCGCGATGAGCCGGGGCCGGGGCGTGAACGCCTGCGGCGGATTGCGCTGCCGATGGAAGATGAAGCGCTGGTGCTGTTATTGATTGAACAGATGCGCAGCAGCGGCGTCATTCAAAGCCATCACGGCTGGCTACACCTGCCGGAACATAAAGCCGGGTTTACCGATGAGCAGCAGGCCATCTGGCAGCGTGCGGAATCGCTCTTCGCCGATGAGCCATGGTGGGTACGTGACCTGGCGCGCGATCTGAACGTCGAAGAGTCGTTGATGCGCGCGGTGCTGCGCCAGGCGGCGCAGCAGGGGATGATTACGGCGATCGTGAAAGATCGTTATTATCGCAACGATCGGATTGTTGAATTTGCGCAATTGATCCGCCGCCTGGATCTGCAGCGTGGTTCTACCTGCGCGGCGGATTTTCGCGATACGCTGAATATTGGCCGTAAACTGGCGATTCAAATTCTCGAATATTTCGACCGCATTGGCTTTACCCGCCGTCGGGGCAACGATCATCTACTTCGCGATGCGCTGTTATTCCCTGAAAATAAAAACGGCGAATAATCACGCAAATGAAAAATTAAGCCGGTAATGTTTAACAGTACGTTAAAAATGAAAATATTAACGTACTGTTTTTCATCAAATTTCTTGCCAGAAATGGCGTTCAGGTCATGTTTTTTATTTCGACATCCTCGTACCCTTCCATGATATTCACCTAAATGAAGGAATCATCATGGCTGCATCGACTTTTTATATTCCGCCAGTAAACGTTATTGGCGCTGGTTCTGTTACTGAAGCGATGAATACTATCCAGCAATACGGATATCGTCGGGCATTAATTGTCACCGACGCGATGCTGAATAAATTAGGTATGGCGGGTGAAGTACAAAAGGCGTTACAGGAGCGGGATATTTTCAGCGTGGTGTATGACGGCGTGCACCCGAACCCGACGACTCTGAACGTCGAAAGCGGTCTGGCGCTGCTGAAAGAGAATAACTGCGACTGCGTGATTTCCCTGGGCGGCGGTTCCCCGCACGATTGCGCGAAAGGTATCGCGCTGGTCGCGGCAAATGGCGGCAACATCCGTGACTATGAAGGGGTGGACCGTTCGGCAAAACCGCAATTGCCGATGATCGCTATCAATACCACCGCCGGTACGGCTTCCGAAATGACCCGCTTCTGCATCATTACCGATGTCGATCGCCACATCAAAATGGCGATTGTCGATAAGCACGTGACGCCGGTTCTGTCGGTTAACGACTCCTCGCTGATGATGGGGATGCCGAAATCGCTGACCGCCGCCACCGGTATGGACGCGTTGACTCACGCTATCGAAGCCTATGTTTCTATCGCGGCGACGCCGATCACCGATGCCTGCGCGTTGAAAGCGATGACCATGATTTCACAGAATTTAACTCACGCAGTGGAAGATGGCGGCAATGAACAGGCGCGTGAAGCGATGGCCTATGCGCAGTTCCTTGCCGGTATGGCCTTCAACAACGCGTCGCTGGGCTACGTCCACGCAATGGCGCACCAGCTGGGCGGCTTCTACGATCTGCCGCACGGCGTCTGCAACGCCGTACTGCTGCCGTTTGTGCAGGAGTACAACTGCAGCGTCGCCGCCGCGCGTCTGCGTGACTGTGCGCAGGCGATGGGCGTGAACGTTGCCGGGCTAAACGACAAACAGGGCGCGGAAGCCTGCATCGCGGCCATCCGCGAGCTGGCGCGTAAAGTCGGCATCCCGGCTGGTCTGCGCGATCTGAACGTTAAAGAAGAGGATATCCCGCTGCTGGCCAGCAACGCGCTGAAAGATGCCTGCGGTTTAACCAATCCGATTCAGGCGACTCACGAAGAAATCATGGCGATTTTCCGCGCCGCGATGTAATCCTAAAAACTCCCCGGCGGCGATACGCCGCCGGGTGAAGCGCCATTCCCCCCGGTTTTACCCAAATTTGATGTCGCATTTGCCTAAAACGTTGCTGATTCCATTCAGGATCAAAGCGCATAGCGGGGCTTTTCTGGCACGCTGCGTTTTTATCCCGAATGGAGTTGAGGATGAACCGGTTTATTATCGCCGATGCGCAAAAGTGTATCGGCTGCCGAACCTGCGAGGTGGCCTGTGTGGTGTCGCATCAGCAGGGGCAGGATTGTTCTACCGTTTCTGCGAGACGCTTTGCGCCGCGGATTCGGGTGGTTAAGAGCGATGAGCTATCAACGGCGACGCTGTGCCGTCAGTGCGAGGATGCGCCCTGCGCGAACGTCTGCCCGGAAGGGGCAATACGCCATGAAGGTGATGTCTGGCGAGTCGATCAACGGCTATGCATTGGTTGTAAAAGCTGTATGGTGGCATGTCCTTATGGGGCGATGACGGTGATGTTGACCGACGAAGGCGTGCAGGCGCTGAAGTGCGATCTGTGCGCGCACCGGCAAACGGGACCGGCGTGCGTAGCGGCCTGTCCGACTCAGGCGCTGCGCTGTATTGAGCCCGCTGAGCTGGAAAGATTAAGCGCCGAGCGCCGCCGTTGGGCGGCGCAGGCAATGTAATCGGATGTTCCCGGTCAGTCATGGCCGGGAAACACCATCAGGCGTCTTGCTCCTGCCAGGCGCGCTCAATCTCTTCGGCAAGAATTTTCACTCCCGCCTCGATTTTCTCCGGGTCCGGCACGTAGTTCATACGCATGCACTGATGCGTATGCGGCCACGGCTTGTCCAGCCCCGGGAAGAAGTAATCGCCCGGCACCATCAGCACGCCGCGTTGTTTCAGGCGCTGATAAAGCAGCTCGGTGGAGATCGGCAGATCCTTAAACCACAGCCAGAGGAAAATCGCCCCTTCCGGTTTATGAATCAGGCAGCGTTCTTCCGGCAAATAGCGGCGAATGGTAGCGATAGTTTCCTGAACACGCTGATAATAGAACGGTTTAATCACCGTCTCCGACAGCCGCAGCAGGTCTTTACGCTTGATCATTTCACACATCATCGCCGGCCCAATCCCGCCCGGGGCGAGGCTGATAATGCCGTTCATATTGCTGATGGCGGTAATGATTTTCTCGTTGGCGATGATAATGCCGCAGCGCGTGCCCGGCAGACCGAGCTTGGATAAGCTCATGCACAGCACGATGTTCGGATTCCACAGCGGGCGCGCTTCGCTAAAAATAATACCCGGGAAAGGCACGCCATAGGCGTTATCAATAACCAGCGGCACGCCGTGCTGATTGGCGAGGGCATCCAGCTTAATAAGCTCTTCGTCGGTAATGACGTTGCCGGTCGGGTTGGTTGGCCGGGAGACGCAGATCATCCCCGTCTCTTCGGTGATCTGCAGATGTTCGAAGTCCACGTGATACTTAAACTGGCCTTCCGGCAGCAGCTCAATGTTGGGACGGGTGGCGACAAACAGATCCTCTTCCAGCCCGGAATCGGCGTAGCCGATATATTCTGGCGTCAGCGGGAACAGCACCTTACGGGTAGTGCCGTCGGCACGGCGGCCGGCAAACAGGTTAAATAAGTAGAAAAACGCGCTCTGGCTGCCATTCGTTAGAGCAATATTCTGTGGTTCGATCTCCCAACCTAATTCTTCACGCAGCATTTGCGCAAGCAGGGTCAGAAGCTCGCTTTTCCCTTGCGGACCATCATAATTGCAAAGCGCATCAAGGGCTTTGCCGTTATCCAGCATATCGGCCAGCAGGCTATTGAAGTATTCATTCATCTCCGGGATTTGCGCGGGGTTGCCGCCGCCCAGCATGATAGCGCCCGGTGTGCGCAGGCCGTCATTGAGGTCTTCCATCAGGCGGGTGATGCCTGAATGACGGGTGAATTTGTCGCCGAAAAGTGAAAATGTCATCGCGGATATTCTGTTGGTCTTCTGGAAAGGGAATTACCATAACGCCAGCATCAGCGCGGTGCAAATCGGCACAGGAGGGAGCGATTTAATTTTTGTTCTGCTAATAGGATGAATTTTAGTAATTTGTGCTGCAAAGGCTCCCGCCAGCGGCAAGGAGCCCGGTAAGCGTCTGCTATTGCTGTCCGACCCAGACAACCATCACTTTATCAGCGCTGCTTTCACGCACGAAACCATAGCCCTGCTCTAGCGTCAGCGTCTGTTGTTTACCCATACCAATGGCCGGATGGCGGGCGCGGAATTGGGCGATTTTTTGCCAGTGCGCGACGTTACCGGCCGCGTTGCCGGCAACATCCTGCCAGTTCATATCGGAGCGGGTACCCTGCAGCGGGTCGGAGCCCGTGGGGCCGAACGGGCGCGAAGATTCATCGCCATAGAAGAGTTGTACGGCGCCTGGCGCGAGTAATAGCAGTTCCGCCGCCCGGCTGCCGCCTTCGCGGAACAGGCGGGTATCGTGCGAGGAGAGATAGCTCAGCACGTTGAAACCCTGCAGCTTGTCCGCCATCTGCTGCCAGGTGGCGTCCATGTCTGCCAGACAGTCCACCGCTTTCGCCGCTTGATCCTGATAATCGAAATTAATCATCGCGTCGAAGCCGTGGCGATAGTAGTCGCTTTGCATTACGCCGTGACCCCAGGCCTCGCCGGTCATCCAGAATGGCGCATCATCCAGCGCTTTCTGCGGATTCGCTTTTTTCCATTCCGCCAGCGCGGCCGTGGCCTGCGTTTTGAGCTGCTGCCAGGCGTCCGGTTCGACGTGTTTCGCGGTATCGACGCGGAAACCGTCAATCCCGTAGTCGCGTACCCATTGGCTAAGCCAGTGGGTCAGATAGTCCCGCGGCGTGTAGCCGGCTATCTCTTTGGCGGCGGTATCTGGCTTGTGACGATAGAAATTTGGCAGGCCAGAAGGGATCGTCGATTCGGTTTTCAGGTCCGGCAGGAACGCCAGCGACATGGTGAAATCGTCGAAACCCGGATTGTCGTAGTCGCCGATATCGGTGCGGATCCATTTTTTCCCCCACCATTGTTCCCAGCCTGCTTTATCGCTGAAGTTGATGTAATCATTGAAGCTGTGCCAGCTTTGCCCCGACGCCGGTTTCCAGTCGGTCCAGCGCTCGCCAAGCGTTTTTTTCAGTTCATCGCCTTTCAGGTACAACGAACCGAAGTGAAATTCCTGCATATCGGCGAGCGTGGCGTAACCGGCGTGATTCATGACGATATCAAACAGCACGCGTATACCGCGCCGATGGGCCTCATCAACCAGTTGTCGAAGGTCGGCTTCGTCGCCCATGTTGGCGTCAAGACGGGTCCAGTCCTGGGTGTAGTAACCGTGATAGGCGTAGTGGGGAAAGTCGCCTTTGGTGCCGCCGCCGACCCAGCCGTGAATTTGCTCCAGCGGTGAACTTATCCATAGCGCGTTGACGCCAAGCTGTTGCAGATAATCCAGCTTGCTGGTCAGCCCTTGTAAATCGCCGCCGTGGAAGGTGCCTATCTCCTGCATACCGTCTTTATGGCGCCCGTAGCTGTTGTCGTTGGCCGGATTGCCGTTGACGAAGCGATCGGTCAGGACAAAATAGATCGTGGCGTTGTGCCAGTTAAACGGCGCGCTGGCGGCGCTATTCGCTTGTTCAAGCAGCAGGAGCCCATTACTACCAGCGGCGGGCCGCAGCGTGACTTTGCCCGCTTTCACCGTGGCGATATTACCGCTATAAAAATCGCGGACCTGGCTTCCTTCAGCAAACGTTTGGCCGACGTCGAGCGTCAGCGGTTTACCATCCCATTTGGGACACTGGCGCAGCAGCGGCTGCGTACTGGTAGTGTGCTGTTCCGCCAGCGACAGCATCAGCGTTGGCGTACCGGAGCGGGTATCGACTTCCAGCGTATAGCGCCCGTCACGGAACACGCGCCACTGCGGCGGCGTATCCCGGCAGGGTTCCAGCGACAGCATCTGATTGAGTTTTATCGCCCCCGCAGGCTGCCAGCACTGTTGGTCAAAACTTATCCGCAAAGGGCGGGTACCCTTCGTCACCTCATTTTGCGTCGTGAAACGGCCTGCATCCTGTTCAGTGAAGGCGGGGAAGTCAGCGGTTGTCCAGGCGGCAAAGGCCATCCCGGGCAGCAGTAGCGAGGCAAGCGCAGCGAGTTTCATGCTGGAGTCCTGTTAGTGGTTTTTATCACAGTGTGTCTGCGCGCCATAAGGTTGAAATCATCCCGCCGGTAATTTTGCGGGGAGGATGAAAAGGGGTGAGTGATTTAGCTCAAAAAATGAGCTATAAATGAGACGGAGATAGCATTTCTGCACATTCGCGACGGTGCAGAAACCGATTTCAGGTGACAGCAATTCGGAATTGGACTATTTCTCTTGATGCTCTCTCTGGGTATTTTTGATACTATTCGCGATTCAACTATCGATTTTTTGCGAAAAACAAGGTGTTGGAATGAGTAAATCCGACCAGGAGACCTAATGATATCGATTCCCATGCGACGATATGGGGCTGCGATACTCATGTTACTTACCTGTATATTTTCAGGTAGTGTGTTGGCGACAACGCACACAGCAACAAAGAGTCATAAAGCCTCAGTAGTTAAGAAAGTAAAGAAGCCTAGTAGTATCAAGGTTAGCAGTAAACAAGAGTATTCTCGCAATAGTGTAAAGAGCAGTTCACTTCCTGATTTGCGAAAATACCCTTCCGGGACACCAAGGAAAAAAGCGTTTCTCCGGACGGTTATGCCTTACATTACAAAGCAAAATCAAGCGATCACGGCAGATCGTAACTGGCTTGTCTCTAAGCAATACGACGGCCGTTGGTCGCCGAGCGAGCAGGCGCGTCTGAAAGATATCGCCTCACGTTATAAAGTGAAGTGGTCTGGCAATACTCGCCGTATACCATGGAACTCGCTGCTTGAGCGCGTCGACATTATTCCAAACAGCATGGTGGCGACCATGGCGGCGGCGGAAAGCGGTTGGGGCACCTCGAAGCTGGCGCGCGTGAACAACAACCTGTTTGGTATGAAGTGCGGCGGCGGTAATTGTCGCGGTGCGATGAAAGGCTACTCCCAGTTTGAATCGGTCGAGCAGTCGGTTCAGGCTTACGTAAGAAACCTTAACACGCATCCGGCTTATTCATCCTTTCGTAAGTCTCGCGCACAGCTGCGTAAGACGGACCAGGAAGTAACTGCCAGCGCGATGATCCACAAGTTGAAGGGGTACTCGACGAAAGGGTCGAGCTATAACAACTATCTCTTCGCTATGTATCAGGACAATCAGCGCTTAATTGCCGCTCATATGTAATCATCAATGCCCGGTGCGTAAGCCCGGGCATTTTTCTTTTCTGCTACATCATCACTTCACTGTGCCGATCGCGGTATTCTTTCGGCGTCACGTCGTACTCTTTCTTAAACACTGAATAGAAATACTGCAGCGACGGATAACCGCACATCTGCGAAATTTCGTTTATCGATAGCGTGGTGGAGACCAGCAGGCTGCGCGCTTTTTCCAGCTTTTCGCTGTGGATCACCGTGTGGATGGTCTCGCCGACCTCTTCTTTAAAGCGTTTCTCCAGATTAGAGCGAGAGATGCCTACGGCGTCGAGCACCTGCTCAACCTTGATGCCTTTGCAGGCGTGATTGCGGATATAATGCATCGCCTGAATCACCGCAGGGTCGGTGAGCGAGCGATAATCGGTGGAGCGCCGCTCAATGACGCGCATCGGCGGCACCAGCAGCCGCTGTAGCGGTAGCGCTTCGTTTTCCAGTAATCGATGCAGAAGTTTCGCCGCCTGGTAGCCCATCTGCCGGGTACCCTGCGCCACGGAAGAGAGCGCGACGCGGGAGAGGTAGCGGGTCAGTTCTTCGTTATCGATGCCAATGACGCACAGTTTTTCCGGCACCGGAATATGCAGCAGCTCACAGGCCTGCAGAATGTGACGGGCGCGGGCATCGGTCACGGCAATAATGCCGGTTTGCGGCGGCAGCGTTTGCAGCCAGTCGGCAAGCCGATTTTGCGCATGCTGCCAGTTTTCCGGCGCGGTCTCCAGCCCCTGATAGACCACGCCACGGTATTTCTCTTTGGCGACTAGCTGGCAGAAGGCGTGTTCGCGCTCCCTCGCCCAGCGCTTGCCGCTGGATGTCGGTAGCCCGTAAAAAGCGAAACGGTTCACGCCTTTTTCTTTCAGATGCAGGAATGCGCTTTCGACCAGCGCGGCATTATCGGTGGCGATATAGTGAACAGGCGGATAGCATTCTGGCTGGTGATAGGAGCCGCCGACGCCGATAATTGGCACTTTGACATCCGCCAGCAGTTTTTCTATCTCCGGGTCGTCGTAATCGGCGATAACGCCATCGCCCAACCACTCTTTGATGTTTTCGATACGCGCGCGAAAATCTTCTTCGATAAAGATATCCCATTCCAGCTGCGATGCCTGCAGATATTCGCCAACGCCTTCAACCACCTGACGGTCATAGGCTTTGTTGGCGTTGAATAACAGCGTAATGCGGTGACGCTTTTCAAACATAGATGATATTCCTGCTCTTACCCCGGTCATACAATACCGGCTAATGCCCGAATTATTTCAAGCGCCTTATTGCGAAGTTTGGCGGTGGCGCAAGTTATTCGGGCATTTTTCATAGTGATACCGTTATGTTCTCCGTTTGGTAGCCGAATCCATCCAGACCGCCAACAGTAAAATGGCGCCTTTGACTATGTATTGCCAGAAGGTGGCGACGTCCATCATGCTCATGCCATTATCCAGCGCCGACATAATAAACGCCCCCATTATGGCCCCTGCCACGCTGCCGATACCGCCCGCCAGGCTGGTGCCGCCAATCACGCAGGCGGCGATGGCGTCCAGTTCGGCGATATTGCCGGCGGAAGGCGAACCCGCTCCCAGTCGCGAACTGAGGATCAACCCGGCGATGGCGACCATCAGGCCGTTAATAGCGAAGACTGCCAGCTTGGTGCGCTCGACGTTAATCCCGGAGAGGCGGGCCGCTTCCAGATTGCCGCCAATGGCATAGATACGACGGCCAAAAGCGGTGCGGGTCGCCATAAACATGCCCGCCAGCAGCAGGGCGGCGAGTATCAGCACCGGCGTCGGCACGCCGCGATAATCATTGAGCAACCAGATAGCGCCCAGCACGATAACTGCGATGATGGTCTGACGGCCAACGGCGCCGCCAGAACTGGTGGTCGCCAGCCCTAACGCCTGTCGGCGCATCCGCCCGCGCCATTGCCAGATGATAAAGGCCGCCATGCCAATAACGCCGATACCAAAGCCGATGCCGTCCGGTAAATAACTTTGGCCGATTTGCGACATCGCCGGCGTGGTGGGCGAGACGGTGGTACCGTTGGTAATACCGATTAAAATTCCGCGAAACGCCAGCATCCCGGCAAGGGTAACAATGAAAGAGGGCACCTTGCGATAGGCGACCCACCATCCGTTCCACGCGCCGAGCAGCAGCCCCATGACCAACGTAACGAGGATGGTGAGCGGCAGCGGCCAGCCGAGCCAGACGTCGAAAATCGCCGCCGCGCCGCCGAGCAGCCCCATCATCGAGCCGACGGACAGATCGATTTCCGCCGAAATGATCACGAACACCATGCCGACGGCGAGGATGCCGGTGATGGCGGTTTGCCGCAGGAGGTTGGAGATATTACGCGCGCTCAGATAGGCGCCGTCGGTAACCCAGGTAAAGAACAGCATAATGGCGATAATCGCGGCGATCATCACGAAAACCTGGAGATTGAGCCCTTTCAGCGCCGGAAAAGCGGCAGGGGCGGATGGCGTAAGTTTGATTTCAGACGACGTGTTTTTCGACATGGCGTTCGCTCCTCAGTGCGGCTTCCATCACCTGTTCCTGGGTCAGACCTTGGTTATGCAAATCGGCCTTAAGCTTGCCTTCGTGCATCACCAGTACCCTATCGCTCAGCCCGAGCACTTCAGGCAGTTCGGATGAGATCACGATGACGGCGATGCCTTGCTGCACCAGTTGATTGATAAGCTTGTAGATTTCGTATTTCGCACCGATATCGATGCCGCGGGTTGGTTCATCGAGGATTAAAATGCGCGGATTGAGCAGCAGGCAGCGGGCCAGAATCGCCTTTTGTTGATTGCCGCCGCTCAGGCGGCCAATCGCCAGATCCGGCGATGACGTTTTGATTTTCAGCCGCTGAATCGACTGCTGAATGCAGTGCTGCTCCGCGGCGTCGTCGAGGCTGCTTGCCGGACCGGTGAACTGGTTTAATGCCGCGAGAGTGATGTTCTTGCCGACAGCCATCACCGGCACGATGCCGTCTTTTTTGCGGTCTTCCGGCACCATGGCGATGCCATGGGCAATTGCCTGTTGGCAGTTGTTAATCGTCACCGGCTGTCCGTCGATAAAGATGCTTCCCTGCCAGCGCCCCGGCCAGACGCCAAACAGACATTGCACCGCCTCGGTGCGCCCGGCGCCGACTAACCCGGCGATGCCAAGGATTTCGCCGCGGCGGAGGGAAAACGACACGTCGTTGACGCGCTTGATATGACGGTTAACCGGGTGCCAGGCGGTGAGATGCTCGACCCGCAAGATCTCATCGCCATGACTATGTGGTTCATTTGGGTACAGCGCCGTGAGCTCGCGCCCGACCATCATAGTGATGATGTCATCTTCATTCATCCCGCTGGCGTCGCGGGTGCCAATATGCTGACCGTCACGTATTACGCAGATAGTGTCGGAGATGGCTTTAACTTCATTGAGCTTGTGCGAAATATAAATACAGGCGATGCCGTGGTTTTGCAGATCGCGAATAATCGCCAGCAGCGTCGCGGTTTCTTGTTCGGTTAATGATGCCGTGGGTTCATCGAGGATCAGCAAACGTACCTGTTTATTTAGCGCCTTGGCAATCTCGACCAGCTGCTGCTGGCCCAGGCCTAAATCGCCAACGCGGGTATCGGGCGAGATCGATAAATTCACCTGCGCCAATAGCTTCTGGCAGCGCAGGGTCATGGTTTCGTAATCCAGCAGGCCATGGCGTGAGATCTCGGCGCCGAGAAAGATATTTTCCAGCACCGTGAGATGTTTCACCAACGCCAGCTCCTGGTGAATAATGGCGATACCTTTACGCTCGGTATCGCGAATATGATTCGCCTGTAACGTCTCACCAGCGAAAATAATTTCACCTTCGTAGCTGCCGTGCGGATAGATCCCGCACAGCACTTTCATCAGCGTTGATTTCCCCGAACCATTTTCACCGCATAACGACACCACTTCCCCGGCATTCAGCCGCAGGCTGACGTTATCCACGGCCTTAACCGCGCCGAAGGCTTTGGTGATGTTCTTCATTTCGAGTAACCAGGACATAGAGACTCCGCAAAAGCGATATCCGGCAGGACGAAAATGACGCCCCGAGGCGGGGCGTCAGCCATTACAGTTCACTCTTTTTGTGGAAACCGTCTTTAATCACCGTGGCGTCAATATTCTCTTTATTGACTTCAATTGGCGTTAACAGGCGCGAGGGGACATCTTTTAAGCCGTTATTCAACGTGGCGTCAGCCTTGGGTTGCTGGTCATTGCCTAATTCAACGGCGATTTCGGCAGCGCTAGTGGCAAGCGTGGTAATCGGTTTATAAACGGTCATTGTCTGGGTGCCGGAAATAATACGTTTCACGCCAGCCAGATCGGCATCCTGCCCGGAAATGGCGACTTTACCCGCCAGCCCCTGGGCGCTTAGCGCCTGGATAGCGCCACCGGCGGTCGCATCATTGGAAGCCACTACCGCGTCAATTTTGTTGTTATTCGCCGTCAGCGCGTTTTCCATGATTTTTAACGCATTTTCCGGCAGCCAGCCGTCGACCCACTGATCGCCGACGATCTTAATTTTGCCCTCATCGACATAAGGTTTGAGCACCTTCATCTGGCCGGCGCGGAACAGTTTGGCGTTATTATCCACCGGCGAGCCGCCCATCAGGAAATAATTACCCTGCGGCACTTTGTCAACCAGGCTTTGGGCCTGCATTTCACCGACTTTTTCATTGTCGAAAGAAATATAAAAATCGATGTCAGCATTATTAATCATGCGATCGTAGGCGAGGACTTTAATTCCCTCCTGCTTCGCTTCTTTAATAACGTTACTGAGCACCTGGCCGTTGTAAGGAATAATTACTAAAACATCGACGCCGCGATTGATCATATTTTCAATTTGCGACATTTGCGTTTCTTCGTTGCCATTGGCGGATTGCACAAATACTTTGGCACCTAATGATTCCGCTTTATTGACGAAAATATCGCGATCTTTTTGCCAGCGTTCCAGACGAAGGTCGTCGATGGCCATCCCAATCTTAACTTCTTTAGCCATGCCCGCCATGCTGGCGAGAAGGAGCGATGAGGCGCAGAGCGTAAGGCAAAGGTTCTTTATCTTCATAATAACGATACCTTTTCAAAGGGTAGGTAAGGCGTACAGGAATAAACTTCAGGTTGCAGATACGTTGCAGATTCTTAACGGGGAAGCGAGGGCTGGCAATTACCTGTTCTTATTTTCGCATTATGAAATTTAGTTTGTTTTGTAATTTATGACCGCGATCGTATTTTATTCAAGAGTATGCAGGTTATTTCATTTCACATCCATCATAGGATTCCATAAATGATGTGGAGAGGAATTATTTTTGCGAGCTGGCGCACGTTTGTGGATTCTCTCAATGGCGGTGTGAAATAACGTAATTGAGGAAGGCGAAAGTGGAATTCTATATTGACGTATAACTTGTTACTCGCCGCACCCCTGAATATGGAGTTCTCTATGCAGACCTATTTCGATCAACTCGATCGCGTTCGTTATGAAGGCCCGAAATCGACTAACCCACTGGCTTTCCGTCACTACAATCCGGATGAATTAGTACTGGGTAAACGCATGGAAGACCACCTGCGTTTCGCTGCCTGCTACTGGCACACTTTCTGCTGGAATGGCGCGGATATGTTTGGCGTGGGGTCCTTCGATCGTCCATGGCAGCAGCCGGGCGAAGCGCTGGAAATGGCGAAACGTAAAGCCGAAGTGGCATTTGAGTTTTTCCATAAGTTGAATGTGCCGTATTACTGCTTCCATGATGTCGACGTTTCTCCGGAAGGCGCTTCGCTGAAAGAGTACAGCAACAACTTCGCGCAGATGGTGGACGTACTGGCGGAAAAACAGCAGCAGAGCGGCGTTAAACTGCTGTGGGGGACGGCAAACTGCTTTACCAACCCGCGTTATGGCGCAGGGGCGGCGACGAACCCCGATCCGGAAGTCTTTAGTTGGGCGGCGACTCAGGTGGTCACCGCAATGAATGCGACCCACAAGTTGGGCGGTGAAAACTACGTTCTGTGGGGCGGTCGCGAAGGCTACGAAACCCTGCTTAATACCGATCTGCGCCAGGAGCGCGAGCAGATTGGCCGCTTTATGCAACTGGTGGTTGAACACAAACACAAAATTGGTTTCCAGGGCACCCTGCTGATCGAGCCGAAGCCGCAGGAGCCGACCAAGCACCAATATGATTATGATGCCTCCACGGTTTACGGGTTCCTGAAACAGTTTGGTCTGGAAAAAGAGATTAAACTGAACATTGAAGCCAACCACGCCACCCTTGCCGGCCACTCTTTCCACCACGAGATCGCCACGGCTATTGCGCTGGGCCTGTTCGGTTCGGTGGACGCGAACCGCGGCGATGCGCAGCTGGGCTGGGATACCGACCAGTTCCCGAACAGCGTAGAAGAGAACGCCCTGGTGATGTATGAGATCCTCAAGGCGGGTGGCTTCACCACCGGCGGCCTGAACTTTGATGCTAAAGTTCGTCGCCAGAGCACCGACAAATACGATCTGTTCTACGGCCATATCGGCGCGATGGACACTATGGCGCTGTCGCTGAAAGTCGCGGCGCGCATGATTGAAGACGGCGAGCTGGATAAACGCGTGGCGAAACGCTACGCCGGCTGGAACGGTGAATTGGGCCAGCAGATCCTCACAGGCCAGATGACCCTGACCGACATCGCGCACTATGCGACTCAGCATAACCTGGCGCCGCAGCACCACAGCGGGCATCAGGAACTGCTGGAAAACCTGGTAAACCATTATCTGTTCGATAAGTAATGCCGACAAAAGTGCCCGCTAAAACCGGGCACTGGCTGTAAACCATTTGTGCTGCGCCACGCTTTGCCGTGGCGTTCGCGTTAAGGAGACGCTGCATGTATATCGGGATTGATTTAGGGACCTCGGGCGTAAAAGCCATTCTGCTCAATGAACAGGGCGACGTACTGGCGACGCATACCGAAAAACTGACCGTCTCGCGCCCGCATCCGCTCTGGTCCGAACAAGATCCCGAACAGTGGTGGCAGGCGACGAATACCGCGATGCAAGCGCTGGGCGCGCAACACTCCCTGCGCGAGGTAAAAGCTTTAGGCATCGCCGGACAGATGCATGGCGCCACGCTGCTCGATAAACAGCAGCGGGTCCTGCGTCCGGCGATTTTGTGGAATGACGGCCGCTGCGGCGAAGAGTGCATGCTGCTGGAAGAAAAAGTCGGCGCTTCGCGGCAAATCACCGGCAACCTGATGATGCCGGGTTTTACGGCACCGAAGCTGCTGTGGGTACAGCGTCACGAAGCCGAAATCTTTAAACAGGTCGATAAGGTCCTGTTGCCGAAGGATTACCTGCGGCTGCGCATGAGCGGTGAGTACGCCAGCGATATGTCCGACGCCGCCGGCACGATGTGGATGAACGTCGCGCGTCGTGACTGGAACGATGAAATGCTCGCCGCCTGCGGGCTCAGCCGCGACAATATGCCGGCCCTCTTTGAAGGCTGCGAGGTGACCGGCCATCTGCGCGCAGAGGTCGCTCAGGTGTGGAATATGCCGCGGGCGCTGGTGGTAGCGGGCGGCGGCGATAACGCGGCAGGCGCTGTCGGCGTTGGCATGGCCGATGCGGGGCAGGCGATGTTATCGCTGGGGACCTCCGGCGTTTATTTCGCCGTCAGCGATGGTTTTCTGAGTAAACCGGAAAGCGCGGTGCATAGTTTCTGCCACGCCCTGCCGGGCCGCTGGCACCTGATGTCGGTGATGCTCAGCGCCGCGTCTTGTCTGGATTGGGCGGCGAAGTTAACCGGCCTCGGCAGCGTACCGGCGCTGATCGCCGCGGCGCAATCGGCGGATGACAATGCCGACCCGGTGTGGTTCTTGCCTTATCTTTCCGGCGAGCGTACGCCGCACAACAATCCGCAGGCTAAAGGCGTGTTCTTCGGCCTTACCCATCAACATGGTCCCGCCGAACTGGCGCGGGCGGTGCTTGAGGGGGTGGGTTACGCGCTGGCTGACGGTATGGATGTTGTGCACTCCTGTGGTGTGAAGCCAGACAGCGTCACCCTTATCGGCGGCGGCGCGCGTAGCGCATACTGGCGGCAAATGCTCGCCGATATCAGCGGACAACAGCTGGATTTCCGCACCGGCGGCGATGTCGGCCCGGCGTTAGGCGCGGCAAGATTGGCGCAACTGGCCGTTCATCATGATGCGGCTTTCTCTGACCTCCTGCCGCAGCTACCGCTGGAGCAGGCGCATCTGCCTGATGCTCAACGGTTTGCCCGTTATGCGCCGCGTCGTGAAACGTTCCGCCAGATTTATCAGCAGCTTAAGCCGCTGATGTCATAAGTTGTTCTCGCCCCATCTATTGGGGCGAATTCCCTTCCTGAATGATTCGCTTCACATTGATTTAATTCACATATTTATTTATTCCGAATTGTTGATTCCAACTTGCTGAAACCGCCGCAACCGGCGATTCCCCGGTCATAATGAGGGTTACCATGGCCAGGGAGGCGCAATGAAATTAAAACGTACGACGGCAAGATTAGTCATGCTGCTGGGCTCGCTGGTTTACCTCATCGGCATCTGGCGAACGTGCCCGCTGTTCAGCGGTAAAGGCTATTTTCTTGGCGTGCTGGTGATGGGGATGTTTGCTGTCCTCACCCATCAACGAACGGAGCAGGAAGCGCAGCGAGATGATGATTTTATCTCCCTGTGCCGGTTGGTTCTGTTGCTATCGGCAGGATTGCTGCTGGTCGGCGCCTGGTTTGTTCCGGCGCCGTGGCGTGAAAAAAGTATTTACGTGATGGCATGGTTTGTCTGTATGTACGGTGCGTCAGCAACGTCTTATCCCGCTAAAGTCGCGGATAAAGCTCGCAATAACTCAATGGAATAAGCTGTCAGCCGACAGCGAAGAGAGGTAGTCAGCAATGGAAACTAAAGCGACGACATATTCACCCGCGTTTCATCTGATCTCATGGATTGCGCTGATTGGCGGCATACTGGTGTATCTGATTGGCTTGTGGAACGCGCAGATGGAGCTCAATGAAAAGGGTTACTATTTTGCCGTACTGGTGCTGGGACTCTTTTCCGCCGCCTCTTATCAAAAGACGGTACGCGATAAATACGAAAAGATTCCTACCACCGCCATGTATTACATGTCCTGCCTGATTGCCTTTGTGATTGCGGTTGGTCTGCTGGTGGTGGGATTGTGGAACGCAACGCTGATGCTAAGCGAGAAAGGCTTTTATGGCCTGGCGTTCTTTCTAAGCCTTTTCGGCGCGGTGGCGGTGCAGAAGAATATTCGTGATGCGTGGAATCGCTCGCCTGACAGTGAAGGTGGCGCAGTATCAGAAGATCCTGCCGAGTAAACGACGGCGCCCGTGTTGAACAGCGGGCGCCGCTTTTCAGCTCACCAACCGACGGCGATCAATTCGCTGAACCAGCGTAGACAGCGCCAGGCTACCCAACAGCGCGGCGGCGAAAATCCACACAATATCCAGCAAGGGCCAGCGGCTTAGCTCAAGGCCGCTAGCGCGCAGGGCGTGAATAAACAATGCGTGAAAGCCATAAATGCCTAATGAATGTCTGGAGATTAACGCGATACCCGGGAGCTCACGGCTATTGAGGATGTTTTTGCCCAGGGTGAATAACGAGATTGCACAGATAAACACAGCCGGCCCGCAATACAGATACCAGGTATCGCCAAAATCGCCTCGCCATTGCAGTTCATGCAGCGTACCGCGTGAAATGACCCACACCGCGGCGGTAAACAGCAGCGCGCACAGCAGGGTCAGTCCTCTTCTGTCGGTATTCATGGCGCCGATCGCCCGGCCCAGTATCCCGTACAGTACGTAGTAAAAGGTATCGCCGTTGATATAGAGATTTATCGGTAGCCATTCAATGCCGCCCGCCTTGATGCTTACCATATTGGGGTTGGCGATGAGGCCAATCACCAGCATCAGCGCCAGCAGCATTTTGCCGCTGACCTGCTTCACCTGAATCAGCGGCGAGAGCAGATAAATCACCACAATGGCAAAGAAAAACCACAGGTGATAAAACACCGGCTTCTGCAGTAAATTTTTTAATGACAGCTCAACGTTGATGTGGGTAAACAGGGTGATATAGATCAGCGCCAGCGCGCTATAGAATAGAATACACAGCGCGATGCGCAGATAATGGCGGGGCTGGGCGCTGCGTTCGCCAAAAAACAGATATCCTGAAATCATGAAAAAAAGCGGGACGCTGACCCGCGATGCCGAGTTAAGCAGATTCGCGATATCCCATTCGAACAAGCTGATGCTATGAGGATGGGTAATGTACCAGGTGGTACTGTGAATCATTACTACCATCAGGCATGCTATGCCACGCAAGTTGGTAATCCAGCTTATTTTTTCCTGCATCTGTACCTCATTGGCCCCTGCGTAAAAAGAGTCTGACTCCCGTCGTTTGTCGTCATCACAATGGAATATTCTGAGTTTTTCGCCACACTCTTGTAGGGCATCAGTGAGATTCGCAAAATGTTTGGCAAGTTTTACATGGTCTGCACGATAACAATTGGCTAACAAGGCGGTTGAGAAAAATGGTGATGAAATATTTCGTATCTGCCCTGGCGGCGCTGCTGCTGGTCGGCTGCAGCCAGACACCTGCTCAACCCGTTCAAAAAGCGCAAAAAGCACGTATTACGCCGCAAACTACGCTGAATATGGAAAAATTATGCAAGGATCAGGCGGCGTTACGTTACAGCACCGACACCCGTCGCGTCGACGTCAATCATTTCGAGCAGTTCCAGGCAAGCTATGAGCTTTCCGGTCTGACTTCGCGGAATGAACGCTTTGTCTGTTCTTTTGATCCAGACGGCCAGTTTTTACATCTTTCTATGCGCTAAATGCGGCTTAAACGCCGCACGATGGCGCCGCTTTGCTCAAATTTCGCTAAACAAAGGCCGTTTCATACTGTATATCTCGCAGCCAGCGGGTATACTGATCCCTTCCTTTAAATCCACACGTATCCAGCACGAAATAATATGCAAAAGTTTGATACCAGGACCTTCCAGGGCCTGATCCTGACCTTACAGGATTACTGGGCTCGTCAGGGCTGTACCATTGTTCAACCACTGGACATGGAAGTCGGCGCCGGCACATCCCACCCAATGACCTGCTTACGCGCGTTGGGGCCAGAGCCGATGGCGACCGCCTACGTACAGCCTTCTCGTCGCCCGACCGATGGCCGCTATGGCGAAAACCCGAACCGCTTACAGCACTATTACCAGTTCCAGGTGGTGATTAAGCCGTCTCCGGACAACATTCAGGAACTGTATCTCGGATCTCTGAAAGAGCTGGGTATGGATCCGACTATCCACGACATCCGCTTCGTTGAAGATAACTGGGAAAACCCGACTCTGGGCGCCTGGGGATTGGGTTGGGAAGTGTGGCTGAACGGTATGGAAGTAACGCAGTTTACGTACTTCCAGCAGGTTGGCGGGCTGGAGTGTAAACCGGTCACCGGCGAAATTACCTACGGCCTGGAGCGTCTGGCGATGTACATCCAGGGCGTGGACAGCGTATACGATCTGGTCTGGAGCGATGGCCCGCTGGGTAAAACCACTTACGGCGACGTTTTCCACCAGAACGAAGTGGAACAATCCACCTATAACTTTGAATATGCGGACGTAGACTTCCTGTTCACCTGCTTCGAGCAGTACGAGAAAGAAGCGCAGCAACTGCTGGCGCTGGAAACTCCGCTGCCGCTGCCAGCCTACGAGCGTATTCTCAAAGCCGCCCATAGCTTTAACCTGCTGGATGCGCGTAAAGCCATCTCCGTCACCGAGCGTCAGCGCTATATTCTGCGTATCCGCACCCTGACTAAAGCAGTGGCAGAAGCTTACTATGCTTCCCGTGAGGCCCTTGGCTTCCCGATGTGCAACAAAGACAAATAAGAGGCGGCCATGTCTGAGAAAACTTTCCTGGTGGAGATCGGCACCGAAGAGCTGCCACCAAAAGCACTGCGCAGCCTGGCTGAATCCTTCGCTGCCAACTTTACTGCGGAACTGGAAAACGCTGGCCTCGCGCACGGCGCCGTCGAATGGTTTGCCGCGCCGCGCCGTCTGGCGCTGAAAGTGGCGAATCTGGCAGCCTCACAGCCGGATCGTGAAGTCGAAAAACGCGGCCCGGCCATTGCCCAGGCGTTTGACGCTGAAGGTAAACCAAGCAAAGCGGCCGAAGGCTGGGCGCGCGGCTGTGGTATTATCGTCGATCAGGCTGAACGTTTGACCACCGATAAAGGCGAATGGCTGTTGTATCGCGCCCACGTTAAGGGGGAAAGCGCGCAAACGCTGCTGCCGAACATGGTGGCGACCTCGCTGGCTAAGCTGCCGATCCCGAAACTGATGCGCTGGGGCGCTTCTGACGTTCACTTTGTGCGTCCGGTTCACACCGTGACCCTGCTGTTGGGCGATCAGGTTATCCCGGCGACCATTCTGGGTATCGCTTCCGACCGTATCATCCGCGGGCACCGTTTTATGGGCGAGCCGGAATTCACCATCGACAATGCCGACCAGTATCCGCAGATTCTGCTGGAGCGCGGTAAAGTGATGGCCGACTACGCCGAGCGTAAAGCCAAAATCAAAGCGGATGCTGAAGCGGCGGCGCGTAAGATTGGCGGTAACGCTGACCTGAGCGAAAGCCTGCTGGAAGAAGTGACCTCGCTGGTCGAATGGCCGGTAGTGCTGACGGCGAAGTTTGAAGAGAAATTCCTCGCGGTGCCATCCGAAGCGCTGGTTTACACCATGAAGGGCGACCAGAAGTACTTCCCGGTCTATGCAAACGACGGCAAACTGCTGCCGAACTTCATCTTTGTGGCGAATATCGAGTCCAAAGATCCACAGCAGATCATCTCCGGTAACGAGAAGGTCGTTCGTCCGCGTCTGGCCGATGCCGAGTTCTTCTTCAATACCGACCGTAAAAAACGTCTGGAAGATAACCTGCCGCGTCTGGAAACCGTGCTGTTCCAACAGCAGCTGGGTACCCTGCGCGATAAGACCGATCGCATTCAGGCGCTGGCGGGCTGGATTGCCGAACAAATTGGCGCTGACGTTAACCATGCGACCCGCGCGGGCCTGCTGTCCAAGTGCGACCTGATGACCAACATGGTTTTCGAGTTCACCGACACGCAGGGCGTGATGGGGATGCACTACGCGCGCCATGACGGCGAAGCGGAAGATGTTGCGGTCGCGCTGAACGAGCAGTATCAGCCGCGTTTTGCCGGCGATGCGCTGCCGTCTAACCCGGTTGCCTGCGCGGTGGCTATTGCCGACAAGATGGACACTCTGGCGGGTATCTTCGGTATCGGTCAGCATCCGAAAGGCGATAAAGACCCGTTTGCGCTGCGCCGCGCCGCGCTGGGCGTACTGCGTATCATCGTTGAGAAGAACCTGAATCTCGATCTGCAAACGCTGACCGAAGAAGCGGTGCGTCTGTATGGTGAGAAGCTGACTAACGCCAACGTCGTTGATGACGTCATCGACTTCATGCTGGGCCGCTTCCGCGCCTGGTATCAGGACGAAGGCTATGGTGTTGATACTATTCAGGCGGTACTGGCGCGTCGCCCGACCCGCCCGGCGGATTTCGATGCGCGCATGAAGGCCGTGTCACACTTCCGTACGCTGGAAGAGTCCTCCGCCCTGGCGGCGGCAAACAAGCGCGTATCCAACATCCTGGCGAAATCCGACGAGACCCTGAACGATATCGTTCATGCCTCGGTGCTGAAAGAAGCGGCGGAAATCAAGCTGGCCGGTAATCTGGTAGTGCTGCGTGATAAACTCCAGCCTTACTTCGCCGAAGGCCGTTATCAGGATGCGCTGATTGAGCTGGCTGCGCTGCGCGAGCCGGTTGATGAGTTCTTCGAAAATGTGATGGTTAACGCTGAAGACAAAGATGTCCGCATCAACCGTCTGACGTTGCTGTCCAAACTGCGCGAGCTGTTCCTGCAGGTTGCGGATATTTCACTGCTGCAGTAACTATCTCGAGAAAGGTCAAAAGCCTGCCATCCGGCAGGCTTTTTTTATCGCCTAAGTGATGCCATATAAAATATTCTGGGCTTTAACAATATAGTCAGCTAAATTGCAGAATGAAAACAAAGGAATTGCTACTTATATTTAAGGATTGAATGTATGAGCAAGAAATCATGGGTGATGTTTCTATCCGGTTATCCCGTTGTCGCCATGCTTTTTCTCTATTTTGGTTGCTATGTGGGGTCGGGATATGAGGGAATAGCGTACTTGTTTTTAATGATATTAATGCTGGTTTCCAGCTTAATATTCAATGTAATCATGACCTTCGCAGCCATAAGGAGTGACAAGGATAATGACCTTGAGGGCTGGTTCTATTTTATCCCTGTTTTTACGCCTTTGTTCTGTGGTGGAGCGTTGGCAGTTAGCTTCACATAAATCATTAATAATTATTTTATTAATATAACAGAGAGTATTTATTTATTCGCTACGGGTATTTTCGGAGTACATCAACATTAACCTGAGTCGTATTTAGGATAGAATATCTCGCCATGATGAAAAAATAATCTTGAAATCCTGGCTCAGGTCTGGCTATCCTATGCCCCGACGAATCCCTCGTCTCACTGGAGCGCGCACGACAAATGAACAAACACGACTGATGAATTTCACGCCTTACCTCGCAAACGCTGCGGGTAGGGGAGTATTGATTTCATTCAGGAGTGCTTATGGCTCATTGTGCCCACACCCCCTCTTTTGTTTTACATCAGGTCACCTGTCAGTTCGCGACGGGACAGACGCTTTTTGGCCCGCTGAATTTATCGCTGGAACCGTTGCTTTGCGGCCTTGTCGGGCGAAATGGCGTTGGCAAGACACGCCTGTTGCGTCTGCTGGCGGGCCTTGATTCTCCTTCCGGCGGGCATATCGAACGGTCAGCTACCGTTGCCTGGGTGGCGCAGCAGCCGACCCTCACCGCCGGGACAACCGTCGCCTCGCTATTGGGTTATGCGTCCCTATTCGACGCCCTGTCCCGCCTTGAACAGGGAAAAGGGCTGGCAGATGACTTCGAACTGTTAGATGGCCGTTGGGATCTGCCCGACCGCCTGAGTTCAGCCTTCTGCGATGCCGGGCTCCCGGCATTCGCCGCCGATCGTCCTGCCTTTTCGCTCAGCGGCGGCGAACGAATGAAGGCGCTACTGTGCGGCGCATTCGTTTCTGGCGCGGACTATCTGCTGTTGGATGAACCCACCAACCATCTCGATCGTCAGGGCCGTGAGTGGCTGTATCAACAGCTGAAACTCTGGCGGGGCGGGGCCTTAATCGCCAGCCATGACCGTGAATTGCTGGCCCTGATGCCGAGGATTATTGAGCTGACGCCGGCGGCGCTGCGCAACTACGGCGGCAATTATGCTGAATATCAGCAGCAACGTGAAGCGGAGCAACAGGCTGCCCGCTCGGCGCTGGAACATGCCGCAATCGAACGGCGGCGCACCCGGGCGCGGATGCAAAAGGAGCATGATGCGGCCCAGCGGCGTTCGGCGCAGACGCTGCGTACCGTCGATACGTTGAATATCGCCTCTTTCGAGCGTGTGAAGTACAAAGGGGCGGCAAAAGAGCGTCCTGGCACGCTGCGCCGTCAGCATCGCGAACAGAATTGTAGTCTGAATGCCGCCGTGCACCAGGCACGGGAACGGGTAGAAGAAGATGATCCGGTGATGTTCACACTGCCTGGCAGTGAAGTGGCTGCCGGCAAGCAGGTACTGGTGCTGGAATCGCTGCAGTTGGCTCACTCATCCCCCGCGCCGCTCGACTGGCGGGTGGATGGCCCGATGCGCATCGCGCTAAAGGGGCCAAACGGCTGTGGCAAAACAACATTGTTGAAAACCCTGATGGGGCTGGAGCAGGCAACCGCTGGCGACGTCCGGCTGTCGGGGAGTGCGGCGTATCTCGATCAGCATCTGACGCAGCTGGATTTATCATTGTCGGTGATGGCGCACCTTAACCTGGGCGATACCCCACTGGATGAGGGAATACTGCGTAGCCGTCTGGCGCAGCTCCAGTTGGGAGCTGACAAGGTCAGTCTTCCGCTGGCGGCGTTAAGCGGCGGCGAACGCCTGAAAGCGGCGCTTGCCTGCGTGCTCTGGCGGCGGGACTCAACTCAATTGCTGCTGCTGGATGAGCCAACCAATCACCTCGATCTGGCGTCGACCCAGGCAATTGAAAGCGCGCTGGCGACGTTTCCCGGCGCGATGCTGGTGGTATCGCATGACGAGGCATTTTTACAGGGTCTGAAGCTGACCCATTGTCTGGAGTGGAGGGAAACGGGCTGGCATTTTGCCGCCCTCTGAATGACAACAGGCGCCATCTGCTGATGGCGCCTGTTGACGACAGATAAAAAAAATCCCCGCCATAAGGCAGGGATTTATTATTCTTAGCGGCTTGAACTTACAGAGAAGTTACGTTGCCAGCTGCCGGGCCTTTAGCGCCGCTTTCGATGGTGAAGGAAACTTTCTGACCTTCGTCCAGGGATTTGTAGCCATCGTTCTGGATAGCAGAGAAGTGTACGAACACGTCTTTAGAGCCATCGTCAGGAGTGATGAAGCCGAAACCTTTGTCAGCGTTGAACCATTTTACGATACCAGTCATTTTACCGGACATAGTGAATTACCTTTAAAAAAATTAGTGAGCCTTGCGGCGTAGTGGTCTGGACTACAGATTTAAAGCGATAAAGGGAAAGTTCACTACGGGGATATCTAATGGATAACCTTTGAAGGACTGCTCTATTCGACTGCTCTGTGGTCTGTACATCAAACCTGCGAGCATTAACGCATGTTCTCAGTCGGATAGCAAACTTTTTTTCATCAGGATATAAAACGGCCCTGCATCAGGACCGTTACCAAAAGAAGATAGTAAACCAGTTTTTCAATCTATTAGCTGCCTTGAGAGCTGGGGATTGGCCATCATCAGGCGCATCAATTTGAGCTCCGTGGATGAAGGTTTTACCCGTCGCGATTCCCACTCTTCAACCATCGCGACGCTGACGCCCATAGCATTGGCGAAATCATCTGTCTTAAGGCCTGTGCCCTTACGCAGCCGTTCGAATTCATTAAAAACGCTTGGGGTACGGGCGTGCGTAGCCGTTTGCGGCTGGTCTTTAAAAACAATCTGTTCCAGGTTACTCAACAAATCAAATACGGGATCTTTATATTCCATTGAGAGCTCCTATTCTGTCTCACTGCGGAGAGGAAAATACATCGAGCCATTTAAGAATAGTCGCAAAAGCAAGGAAAATAATAACCGAAGTGATTATTTGTCGGCGTGGTTTCGTTAATCACCCGGAAAAGCGGCGTGCGTAAAAGCTAAGGGGATGATTACTAAGAGTGTCAGCAGCTTTGGAAAATTTATGTAAATGATGGTTAGCGGCAAGAAAAAGCCAGCGCAGAGCGCTGGCTGGATTGATTAGGCTTTCTGTAGGTTTTTACCGTCATTTGGCTTAACGGCAGGTTGGCGCTGGCTCAGTTTGTATTTCACTACCAGGGCGATGGCGGATAAAAACGCCGGGATCGCCAGCATGGTGAAGATGGTTTCAAACGACAATTGTGCCTGCATCAGGAAAGCGCCGCTGAAGGCACCGAGGATCCCGCCGAAGCGGCCGATACCGAGCATCCAGGCAACGCCGGTGGCGCGGCCCTGGGTTGGATAGAACCCGGCAGCCAGCGCCGGCATTGATGATTGCGCGCCGTTCATAATGCTGCCAGCGATAAACACCATTACCCCCATCAACAGCAGATTGCTGGTTGAGAAACCCACCA
The DNA here is from genome assembly GCF_040064515.1 of Klebsiella sp. CN_Kp104. Classification (NCBI taxonomy): domain Bacteria; kingdom Pseudomonadati; phylum Pseudomonadota; class Gammaproteobacteria; order Enterobacterales; family Enterobacteriaceae; genus Klebsiella; species Klebsiella sp. CN_Kp104. The sequence goes on from NZ_JBEAII010000007.1 coordinate 250,781, forward strand.
GGCAAACAAAGACGCCGGTGAGCAGCCAGCCGACGGCAACCACTTTGTTAGGGTTGATCTTATCCATTAGCGCGCCGAGGATCAGCACGCCAATCCCGCCGCCGAGCGGGAACAGAGCGGTGATGATAGAAGCCTGGCTCATCGAGGCGCCGGTCTCGCGGATAAGCAGCGGCAGCCAACTGGTCAGCAGATAGAAAATCAGCAATCCCATAAAATAGGTCAGGCACAGCATCACGGTGCCCACGGCGTAGCGCGGGGAGAAAATCACGCCAATGGCTGACTTTTCCTTCACCTGGCCTGCTTCACGTAGCTCAAATTCAACCGCATCCGGCAACGGCGCGATACGCTTCAGGATGGCGGCGATCCGCTGCGCCGGCTGCCGTTTCACGACCATATAGCGTGCGGATTCCGGTAGCAGGAACATTAACGCCACGGCCAGCAGCAGCGGCATCACGCCGCCAAGCACCAGCACGCTTTGCCAGCCATAATGCGGGATCATCCAGGCCGACAGAAAGCCTCCCAGCGACGACCCCATTGGGAAGCCGACGAACATCAGGTTTACCATCAGCGCGCGGCGGCGTTCCGGAGCATATTCGCTCATTAGCGTCGCGGCATTCGGCATTGCCGCGCCTAAGCCCAATCCGGTGAGGAAGCGCAATAATGTCAGTTGGTTAAGGCTGCTGGCAAATGCGGTTAACAAACTAAAGCCGCCGAAAACCAGGATCGACATAATCAGCACTTTCTTGCGGCCAATACGATCGGCGAGCGGCCCGGCCGTCAGCGCGCCGACGGCGAGCCCGACCAGAGCGGCGCTCATTACCGGGCCCAGCGCGGATTTCTCAACCCCCCATTCCTGTACCAGGTCTGAGGCGATAAAACCAATAATCGCGGTGTCAAATCCGTCCATCGCGACGGTAATAAAACATAAGGCGAGAATCATCCATTGGTACTTCGTGAATGGATGTTCGTTGATAAAAGCCTGAATATCGATGGTTGTTTTCTTCATACGGCATTCCTGGCAGGCTGAGCGGGAGACAGAGGTATTGTTATAGTCTCCCTCGCTGTCATTGATGTTGTTTGTGCGATAATCGAACATAACGCCGTTAATCGCTCATTAATCAAACCATTGAACCTGCCTGTAGACAATGTGCCGCCTTCAGGAAGCGTGCGATTATCGTCCGCTTTGCGTAATTCCTTCGCCGGTAATTTTATTAATTTTAATTAAATCAAAAAGATATTTACTATTTTTTTGGCTTAAGTTATCGCGTTAAATGTGATGAACTTAACAGCGGGCCTGGCTGGCGCCGGGAAGGCGAAAAAGGGTATTTTCCGCGGTAAGATTATCAGGAAAGGGTATCCTGCAAGGCCGTCCTGGACTATCCTTGTCAGCGTCTGGCACGCGTGTGCCTGTTTGCGCTTTTTTTGGCTGAAGGAGTAAAAAAATGGCGACAGGAAAGTCCTGCTCTCGCTGGTTTGCGGCCGTTGCGGCCATATTAATGGTGGTTAGCCTGAGTGGGTGTTTTGATAAAGAAGGCGATCAGCGCAAAGCGTTCATCGACTTCCTGCAGAATACGGCGATGCGTAGTGGCGAACGTCTGCCTACGCTGACCGCCGATCAGAAAAAACAGTTCGGCCCCTTCGTGTCCGATTATGCGGTGATTTACGCTTATTCACAGCAGGTCAGCCAGGCGATGGATGCGGGTCTGCGCCCGGTGGTTGATAGCGTTAACGCCATTCGCGTGGCGCAGGATTATACCACTCAGCGTGAGCCGCTGCGGCAGGCTAACGGCGCGCTGGGCGTGCTGAGCCAGCAGCTGGAAAACGCTAAAATGCAGGCGGATGCCGCGCATGGCGCGCTGAAGCAGGCTGATGATCTTAAGCCGGTTTATGACCAGGTGTTTAATAAAGTCGTGACGGCGCCGGCGAATGCGCTGCAGCCGCTGATTCCGGCCGCGCAGGTCTTTACTCAGCAGCTGGTGCAGGTGGGTGATTTTGTCGCTCAGCAGGGGACGCAGGTGAGCTTCGTGGCTAACGGTATTCAGTTCCCGACGTCTCAGCAGGCAAGCCAGTACAATGCGCTGATTGCTCCGCTGGCCGCTCAGCATCAGGCCTTTAATCAGGCCTGGACGGCGGCGGTTAACGCCACGCGTTAATCGGTATATCGCTGTTCTCCCGGCTGACGGCGTAAGCGCCGCCGGCCGGGCTTCTGCTTTCCTCGCTTACTTCACCTGCGGGTTCACGCAGTTCTTCTCAACCTTGCCGTTCAATGCGTCAATCAGGTTATCTACCGCGCAGGCCGCCATGTTATAGCGGGTCTCGTGGGTGGCGGAACCAATGTGCGGCAGCGCGACCACGTTCGGTAGTTTCAGTAATGGCGAATCTTTTGCCAGTGGTTCATGTTCAAAGACATCAAGACCGGCGGCGTGGATCTCACCGGCCTGCAGCGCCGCAATCAGCGCCTGCTCGTCAACCACCGGACCGCGCCCGGCGTTAATGAAGATGGCGGAAGATTTCATTTTGGCAAACTGCGCTGCGCCGAACAGGTGGTGGGTCTCTTCGCTCAGCGGCAGGATCAGGCAGACGAAATCCGCTTCCTGTAACAGGGTATCCAGATCGCAGTAGCGGGCGTTAAAGCGCTCTTCCGCCTGTGGATGCTGCCGGCGCGCGTTATACAGAATCGGCATGCCGAAACCGAAGTGGGCGCGCTGCGCCAGCGCCATGCCAATGCGGCCCATGCCGACGATGCCCAGGGTTTTATGGTGTACATCGCAGCCGAACCAGTCCGGCCCGATGCTCCTGGTCCATTCGCCCGCTTTCACGCGTTCAGCGACCTCAACCACCCGACGCGCGGTGCTCAGCACCAGCGCCATCACCGTATCGGCGACGGTTTCGGTCAGCACGGTCGGCGTATGCATCAGCAAAATCTTGCGCGCGTTCAACGCATCGACATCAAAATTGTCGTAGCCGACAGACACGGTAGAGGTCGCACGCAGCTTCGGCATTTTCTCCAGTAACGCGGCGTCAACCTTTTCACTCGAACCCAGTAAACCTTCCGCCTGGGCGAAGGCCTCCGCGTGCTGTGAAACGGTTTCCGGACGCAGGTTTTTCACCTGGGTGACGGAAAAGTGTTCCTCCAGACGGTGTAACAGATCGTCGGGGAGCGTTTTATAGAGAATGACAGACGGCTTCATGCGAATCTCCGTAGCGTAAGTAGTTCAGGCGTGATGAGCGCCAAGCGGAAGTTTTTGATTCTTAGCAGGCTTAACAATTAAAGTAAGCCATACCGAGGCGAAAAGCGCCACACCCATGAAAATGTACGAGGCGGACGGGCTGCCGGTTGCGCCGTTGAGATAGCCGACGAACCACGAACCAAAGAAAGAACCCAGCGCTCCCATACTGTTGATCAGCGCCATCGCGCCGCCGGCGACGTTGCGTGGCAGCATCTCCGGGATAATCGCAAAGAACGGGCCATACGGGGCGTACATGGCCGCGCCGGCGATCACCAGCAGGGTATAAGAGACCCAGAAATGGTTGGCGCCGACGGCCCAGGAGCCGATGAACGCCAGCCCGCCAATGAGCAGCAGCGGCCAGACAAACAGCTTACGGTTCTGCATCTTATCGGAAGCCCAGGAGACGGCAATCATCGCAATCGTTGCCGCCAGATAGGGTACTGAAGAGAGCCAGCCTACTTCGACCATCCCCATGTTTTCGCCGCCGCTGCGGATGATTGACGGCAGCCACAGTACGAAACCGTACACGCCGATGCTCCAGGCGAAATATTGCATACACAGCAGCACCACGTTGCGTGAACGGAAGGCTTCGCCATAGTTACGTACCGCTTTGATACCCTGCTGTTCGCGCTCCAGCTGTTCCTGCAGCGCCGCTTTTTCACTTTCCGCCAGCCAGTTCACCTGCGACGGTTTGTCTTTCACCAGTACCCACCAGCAGAAGGCCCAAATCACAGCAGGGATCCCTTCAATGATAAACATTTCACGCCAGCCAAAGGCCTGGATCAGATAACCCGATACGACCGACATCCACAGTACGGTGACCGGGTTACCGAGGATCAGGAAAGTGTTAGCGCGTGAACGCTCTGATTTGGTGAACCAGTTACTGATGTAAATCAGCATCGCCGGCATGACCGCCGCTTCCACCACGCCAAGAATAAAGCGGATGGCCGCCAGCGCCGGGATGTTATGCACCACTCCGGTTAGCGAGGCGCAGCCGCCCCACAGGATAAGGCAGATAAAGATAAGTTTACGCACGCTGCGGCGTTCAGCGTAAATCGCTCCTGGGATCTGGAAGAAGAAGTATCCAAGAAAGAAAAGGGCGCCAAGCAGCGATGAGATGCCTTTGGTGATGCCAAGGTCTTCGGTAATGCCCGCGGCCGATGCAAAGCTGAAGTTGGCGCGGTCAAGGTACGCCAGGCTATACGTGATAAACACGATAGGCATGATGTACCACCAACGTTTTGCTGCATTTGTTGAACTGTTCATAGGCTTGCCTCTGTCAATGAGGTAACATACGCCCGCCGGGACGGGCGCTGCTGTGCCGCGCTGCATGTAGGGTACAGGACGGCTGTTTTAGGTGAAAAGATTATTCGCCCAGCGCTTCGCGGGTGGGCAGCCCTTCGCTATCGCCCTGTACCTGAATGGCCAGCGAGCCAATTTTGTTACCGCGGTTCACGGCTTGCGTCAGCGTTTTGCCTTCCAGCAGCGCGCTGATTACGCCAACGGCAAAGCCATCACCCGCGCCGACGGTGTCTACCACGTTGTCGACTTTAATAGCTGCGATGGCGCCCTGTTCGCCGTTGGCGGTCTTGAACCATGCGCCGTCGCAGCCGGTTTTAATCACTACCGCCTTAACGCCGCGCGACAGATAGAAATCAGCGATACCTTCCGGCGTCTGCTGGCCGGTGAGAATGACGCCCTCTTTTAAGCCTGGCAAAACCCAATCAGCCTGGAAGGCGAGGCGGTTCAGTTTCTCCACCATCTCGGCTTCGCTTTTCCACAGTACCGGGCGCAGGTTTGGATCAAATGAGAGGGTTTTCCCTTCGGCTTTCATCACCCTGGCCGCATGTTCCAGCAATGCATACGAGCTGTCGGACAGCGCGGCGGCGACGCCGCTTAAGTGCAAATGGCGGGCGCTGGTGAAGTAATCAGCGCGGAAATCTTCTGTCGACAGATGGCTGGCAGCCGATCCTTTACGGAAATATTCCACGATGGGATCGGTTCCATTCTCGACTTTAGATTTCATCTGGAAGCCGGTCGCGTAGCGCTCGTCAATGGCCACGCCGCGCGCGTCGATGCCTTCTTTGGCCAGCGAATTCAGCACGAAGCGGCCAAAGCTATCGTTGCCGACGCGGCTCACCCAGCCCACCTTCAGCCCCAGGCGCGCCAGGCCGGTCGCCACGTTCAGTTCAGCGCCGGCGACGCGTTTGATAAAGCGTTCAACCTCCGCCAGTTCGCCGGTTTCGGTGGCGACAAACATCGCCATGGCTTCGCCAATGGTAATGACATCTAAGTTTTCCATGGCTTAATCCTCGCGTAACAGATCAACGTAATGGCGGGTGACGGCGGTCAGGTCGTCGCCGACCAGCGGGAATTCAATACCGCGCGGCGCGTCGGCGGGCAGGTTATCGAGCAGCGCCAGCCAGCGAGCGTCCGCCTGGTCCGGTGGGACGGCGCGATACTTCTCATGATGAGGCTCCGCCGCCTTCACATGAATATAGCTGACAGCGGGGGCGAGATGGCGCGCGGCTTCTTCCGGCGAATCGCCGACCCACAGCCAGTTCCCCATGTCGAAAGTCAGCGTCACCGGCATCTGATGGACCCGGCAGGCGGCTTTGAAGCGCTGCATCGGCGCCAGTTGGCCGCAATCGGTCTGGTCATTTTCCACCACCAGCGCCATGCCGCTGGCGCTCAGAATGTCGCGCAGCGTCTCCAGCTGTTGGTTATGGATGAAATGACCGAGGGAGAGCTTCAGCCACAGGGCGTTGAGGGTTTGCGCTTCTTCAAGTAACGACGGGAGATGGGGATTGAGCTCGCCGTTGTCGGTGAACAGCGCTTGTGGCGCGGAGTAGCAGGCCAGCAGCCCCTGTTTTTCAATGTCGGCCGCCAGCGTCGGCAACTGCTTCAGTTCCGCCGCGCTGAACAGCTCGCGGCGAATTTCCACGCCATCGGCGCCGGAACCGGCGATAAAGGGTAATACGGCGGACTGCCCGCCAAGCGCTTTAACGTGGTCGTTGCCATAAGCGGCGGTGACGACAATGATTTTTCTGGCCATTGAACAAACTCCTGGCGTGGTGGGGCTTAACTCCCTATTACGCTAGATGGTACCGGTTCCAAAGGAAAGGCCAGGATGTTTAATTTATGATCGTCATCACGATGAATCGTTAACGAGACGTTGATCCCCGGACAATAAGCTCGCCGGAGAAGACCCGCTCGCAGATGGGGTCGCTGCCGCCTTCGATACGCCTGACGACCTGTTCGACCGAAGCATAGCCAATCTGCCAGGTTGGCTGTTTGAGGGTGGTAATACCGACGCCCGCCAGCTCCGCCCATTCCAGCTCATCGAAGCCCAGCAGGCCGATATCGCTGCCCCAGATGAGGTCAACGCGCTTCAGTGAACGGGCGACCTGTAACGTCAGGGCGCCATTGGCGGAAATCACCGCTTTGCGCATTCCGCGGTGGCGGGCGTGGAACTGGCGCAGGACGTTATCCATCATGGCGCCGTCGTTGAGCGGCACCTCGGCGTTTTCCGCCACCACGCCAGCATAGCGCTGTAGGGTCGCGCGAAAGGCGTCCAGGCGCTCGCGGCGGGTGTTTACGGAGCCGATTGGCTCGCTTAAAAACAACAGCGCTTCAAAACCCTTTTCCACCAGATGTTCGGTGGCGGTGGTGGCGGCCTGAGTGTTATCCAGCCCCACGACATCACAGGCGAAATCGGGGATTTTACGGTCGATAAGCACCATCGGTAGCGAGGATTGCTGCAGGCGGTTGAGGCCTTCTTCGCGCATGCCGACTGCATTAACCACAATCCCTTCAACCTGATAGCTACGCAGCAGGTCAAGGTAATGCAGCTCCTGATCGACCTCGTTGTTGGTATTACACACCAGCAGGGTGAAGCCTTTTTCGCGGCAGGCGGCTTCAATCCCGCTTAACACGTTCACGGAGTAAGGGTTGGTGATATCGGCGATGATCAGGCCAATCAGGCGGGTACGGCCATGTTTGAGGCCACGGGCCATCAGGCTGGGACGGTAGTTGAGCTCGGCAATCGCTTTTTCAATCCGCGCCAGCAGATCGTCGGAAAGCAGATGCTTTTCGCCGTTGAGATAGCGTGAAATGCTGGTTTTACCGGTCTTCGCGGCTTTCGCCACGTCGCTGATGGTTGCTCGCGCCGCTTTCGCCATGATGGCTTCCTTTGCTGAAAATCTGCCAACACCTTAGCGCGAAAAATAGCGATATCAAGCATTTTGCCCGGCAGGGAGGCTGCCGGGCCGGAAACGAGAAGATTACTGCAGCGGGCTGAGGGTAATTTCCACGCGACGGTTCTGCGCTTTGCCTTCCGCCGTGCTGTTGCTGGCGATCGGGTTCGCCGGGCCCATGCCGGTAGTGCGAATACGGTTGGCCGCTACGCCCTGAGTGATGAGCGCGCTGGCGACGCTGTCGGCACGCTGTTGCGACAGACGCATGTTCAGATCGTTGCTGCCGGTGCTGTCGGTGTAGCCGACGACGTTAACGGCGGTTTTCTCGTACTCTTTCAGTACCATCGCGACGCCGGTCAGGGTGTTGGCCCCTGCAGGTTTCAGGTTGGCGCTGCTGCTGTCAAAGGTGACGTTATTCGGCATGTTAAGCACGATGTTGTCGCCATTTCGCGTCACGCTGACGCCGGTTCCCTGCATTTTTTCGCGCAGTTTCGCTTCTTGCACGTCCATGTAGTAACCGATGCCGCCGCCGAGCGCCGCGCCTGCCGCTGCGCCAATCAGCGCGCCTTTGCCGCGGTCATGTTTGGAAGAGGAGAGCGCGCCGACGCCTGCGCCTACTAAGGAGCCGATACCCGCGCCGATGCCGGATTTTCCCGCTTCGCGTTCGCCGGTATAAGGGTTGGTAGTACAACCAGAAATAGCCAGTGTGCCGCTAACGATAGCAGCAATCATGAGTACGCGTTTTTTCATCTTATTTCCTTAATCCTTTTTATTCTTTGCCACCGCAAGCGTGACGGTTGATTATGACGTCCGAATACGGAGAAAATTCCCCGTAGGGTATCTCTTTTTGTAAGTAACATTGAACGGTTGACTAACAAACCGTCACAACACCTGCATTCGCTGACCCAGGAGCCTGCTTTGCCAACTTCATCTGCAACTAAAACCATCTTAACCGCGGCCCACTGGGGGCCAATGCTGGTGAAGACGGATGGTGAAAATGTGATTTCGTCCCGCGGCGCGCTGGACACCCCCTTCGCCAACTCGCTGCAAACAGCGGTGCGCGAACAGGTGCACAGTAAAACTCGCGTTCGCTATCCGATGGTGCGAAAAGGCTATCTCGCTTCGCCGCAACAGCCGCAGGGCGTACGCGGCCAGGATGAATTCGTGCGGGTAAGCTGGGAGCAGGCACTTGATCTGATTGATGCCCAGCATCGACGGATCCGCGAAAGCTACGGCCCGCAGTCGATTTTCGCCGGTTCCTATGGCTGGCGTTCTAACGGCGTGTTGCATAAGGCGGCAACCCTGCTGCAGCGCTATATGAGTCTTGCCGGGGGCTATACCGGACACCTCGGCGATTATTCAACCGGCGCGGCGCAGGCGATCATGCCTTATGTGGTTGGCGGTAATGAAGTTTATCAACAGCAAACCAGCTGGCCGCTTATCCTGGAGCACAGCGAGGTGGTGGTGTTGTGGAGCGCTAATCCGCTGAATACGCTGAAAATCGCCTGGAACGCCTCGGATGAACAGGGGATCCCCTGGTTTGATCGCCTGCGCCAGAGCGGCAAGCGGCTGATCTGTATCGATCCTATGCGATCGGAAAGCGTTGATTTCTTTGGCGAATCAATGGAGTGGATCGCGCCGCATATGGGCACTGACGTTGCGTTGATGCTGGGAATCGCCCATACCCTGGTCGAGCATGGCTGGCAGGACGATGAATTCCTCGCCCGCTGTACCAGCGGTTATGACATTTTCGCCCGCTATTTGAGTGGTGAAAGCGATGGCGTCGCCAAAACCGCCGAATGGGCGGCGGCAATCTGCGGCGTAGCGGCGGAAAAAATCCGCGAACTGGCGAAACTTTTCCACGAAAACACCACCATGCTGATGTCCGGCTGGGGCATGCAGCGCCAGCAGTTTGGCGAGCAAAAACACTGGATGCTGGTGACGCTGGCGGCGATGCTGGGGCAGATTGGCACGCCCGGCGGCGGTTTTGGTCTTTCTTACCACTTTGCCAACGGCGGCAACCCCACGCGCCGCGCCGCGGTGCTGGCCTCCATGCAGGGCAGCGTAGCGGGCGGCGTAGACGCGGTGGAAAAAATCCCGGTTGCCCGCATCGTTGAGGCCCTGGAAAACCCCGGCGCAAGCTATCAGCACAACGGGATGACGCGGCGCTTTCCCGACATCCGCTTTATCTGGTGGGCGGGCGGCGCCAACTTTACCCATCATCAGGATACCAACCGCCTGATTCAGGCCTGGCAGAAGCCGGAGCTGATTGTGATTTCCGAATGCTTCTGGACCGCCGCCGCGCGCCATGCTGATATCGTCTTACCGGCGACCACTTCGTTTGAGCGTAACGATCTGACCATGACCGGCGACTACAGCAATCAGCATCTGGTGCCGATGAAGCGGGTGGTCGCGCCGCGCGATGAAGCGCGCGACGATTTCGATGTTTTTGCCGATCTGAGCGAACGCTGGGAGGCGGGCGGCCGCGAACGCTTCACCGAAGGAAAAAACGATTTGCAATGGCTGGAGACCTTCTACCAGATTGCCGCCCAGCGTGGGGCGCAGCAGCAAGTGACGCTGCCGCCGTTTGCCGAATTCTGGCAAGCGAACCAGCTAATTGAAATGCCGGAAAATCCGGATAACGCCCGTTTCTCCCGCTTCGCGGCATTTCGCGCAGACCCGCAGGCTAATCCGTTAAAAACCGCCAGCGGAAAAATTGAAATTCACTCGCCGACCATTGCCGGGTTTGGCTATGCCGATTGTCCGCCGCACCCGATGTGGCTCGAACCTGACGAGTGGCACGGCAACGCCGAGGTGGGTCAGCTGCAGATACTTTCCGCCCATCCGGCGCACCGCCTGCATAGCCAGTTGAACCAGACTTCGCTGCGTGAACGCTATGCCGTCGCCGGGCGCGAACCGCTGACTATCCATCCGCTGGACGCCCAGGCGCGCAATATCGCCGACGGCGATCTGGTGCGGGTGTGGAATTCGCGTGGTCAGGTACTGGCCGGCGCAGTGGTCACGGAAGGTATTCGTCCGGGGGTGATTTGCCTGCATGAAGGCGCGTGGCCGGATATCGACCCCGATGCCGGCATATGCAAAAACGGCGCGGTGAACGTGCTGACGAAAGATATTCCGACCTCGCGTCTGGGCAACGGTTGCGCCGGGAATACGGCGCTGGCATGGCTGGAAAAATATGATGGGCCCGCGCTGGCGCTCAGCGCATTTGATCCGCCGGCCAATGCATAATCCAGGTTGGGTGCTGGGTGTCGTCCTGCCATGCGCAGTCTTCTATGCGGAAGCCCTGCGCGTGGTAGAAATTTACCGCCCGCACGTTTTTCTGATAGACCTCCAGGCTTAACCAGTCGTAGTGCTGCTTGACCTCATCAAGCAGCGCGCGGCCGATACCGTGGCGGATCGCTTGCGGGGCGACGAAAAGCGCCCCGACGAAGCGCGAATCCATCACGCTGATAAACCCTTTCAGTGCGTCATTCTCCTGCCACACCCAGGTGGCGGCGGCGGGAAGATAGACATCGCGCACAACTTCCAGGCTTTCCCGCCAGTAGCTTTCAGCAATGAACGGATGCGCGTAAATCGTGCTTTCCAGCCATAACTCGAGTAGCGGGCCGGTCTCCGTGGCATCCCATTTTTGGATCATGCTGGTCTCCCGGGGTAGCAACAGCAAGCGGTCACGTGATCGTTGACTAACCCGCAGGCCTGCATAAATGAATAACAGATAGTGGAGCCGACGAATTTAAAGCCGCGCTTTTTCAACGCTTTAGATAGCGCATCGGAGACTGGTGTGGTGGTGGGGATTTCGGCGAGCGTCGCCGCATGGGTAATTTGCGGCTGATTATCGACAAACGACCAGACGAAATCGCTGAATGCTTCACCGTTGGCTTCCATGGCGAGAAACGCCCGCGCATTGCCGATGATAGCCTGGATCTTTCCCCGATGGCGGATAATGCCCGCATCCTGTAGCAGGCGCTCGACGTCTGCTTCATCCATGGCCGCTACGCGAACCGGGTCAAACTGGTGAAAGGCCTGACGATAGTTTTCACGTTTTTTCAGAACCGTGATCCACGAGAGCCCCGCCTGCTGGCCTTCCAGGCAGATCATTTCAAACAGCTTTTGCGGCGTTCTCTCGGCGACTCCCCATTCGTTATCGTGATACTGGATATAAAGAGGATCCTGGCTTACCCATCCGCAACGTTGCATGTTTCTCTCCCTTTCGTCAGAAAACTTTTTCATCCGCCTTGACGGCTGAAAGATAAAGATAATAGTTAATACAGGGAAACCACTTCCCATCAACTCCTTATACTTCAAGTTGCGTAGAAGTGGGCGGCAGCTCGAATTATTTTGAGTATAAAAACACAGCAACATTGCCGATTCGGCTCTTTTGGAGTCGCATTAATGATAATAAAGAAATGCAATGGCCTCCGGGGTGGGTTGATCCCGGCGTGCATCACTATCTGGGTGTCGTGTGTTTCAGGCGCTAATGCCTGGCAACAGGAATATATCGCTAACGATACAAAAAGTAATACGTCCGAACGCTATACATGGGATAGCGATCACCAACCGCGTTATGAAGATATTCTCGCCGAGCGAATGAGAGCGTCAGAAGCCCCAGCAGGGCTGGCGTTGAATCAGGCCCTGGCGCCGCCTGATTTGAGTCACGGTATGAGCGTCGGATGGAACTATTCACTGGCCAGCGGCGTGACCTCCGGGCCGGTCGCCAGCTTGCGTAGCGATCTCAATCCGCCGCCAGCGACGCGTCGCGCGGGCGAAAGTATTTACGTCAACACGCTCGGCTGGCGTATGGACTATCAGCAGCTGTGGGGCGTGCATCCATGGGCGCAGGTGAGCTATAACCAGTCTATCTCTATCGACAACAATGCGTCGATTAGCCGTGGCAAAGACGGTAGCTGGGGCGACGTTACGCTAGGCGCCGATATGCCGCTGGGTTCGCATCTGGCGGCATGGGCCACGCTTTCGCAGGCAGATAATGTGCCATCGGGTGAAAATACGCTGTATCTGATGGGGGTCAGCGCCAATTTCTAAATGATTTTGTTACGCATTTGAAACGCAGTCGTTATTGTTAAATCTCAGTAACGGCGCGTTTCTGTGAGATAGCGCACACTAACTTGTTGGTGAAAATTTAGGGAATGAATGTTTTGCAATGCCATTCATTCCGCCATAAATGCATTTCATTCCTCGTTGATGGCAGTTCATGCCGTTTTCCCCCACCGGATTTGGGGATTTGGGTATTGTGGCGGCAGTTAATCCTTCAGGACATCTGCTATGAACGCTGCAAACACTCAATATACCCGTTGGCTCACGCTGATTGGCACGATCATTACGCAATTCGCACTGGGATCGGTTTATACATGGAGTTTGTTTAATAGTTCTCTGGCCAACAAACTGGACGAGCCAGTAAGCCAGGTGGCATTTTCCTTCGGCCTGTTAAGTCTCGGGCTGGCATTATCCTCTTCCGTTGCCGGTAAATTGCAGGAACGCTTTGGCGTGAAACGCGTCACCATGGCCTCCGGTATCCTGCTTGGCGCCGGCTTTTTCCTCACTGCCCATGCCAACAGCCTGATGATGCTGTGGCTGAGCGCTGGCCTGCTGGTCGGTCTGGCGGACGGCGCGGGCTATTTACTGACGTTATCTAACTGCGTGAAGTGGTTCCCGGAGCGTAAAGGTCTGATTTCCGCCTTCTCGATTGGCGCTTATGGCCTTGGCAGCCTCGGTTTTAAATTTATCGATAGTCACCTGTTGGCGACGGTCGGGCTGGAAAAAACCTTTGTTATCTGGGGCGCTATCGTGCTGGTGATGATTGTCTTTGGCGCGATGCTGATGAAAGATGCGCCTAATCATCCCGCGACGACCACCGCGAACGGCGTTGTCGAAAATGATTTCACCCTCGCTGAATCCATGCGTAAACCACAGTACTGGATGCTGGCGGTGATGTTCCTGACGGCCTGCATGAGCGGCCTGTATGTGATTGGCGTCGCCAAAGATATCGCGCAGGGCATGGTACATCTCGACGTGGCGACGGCGGCGAATGCGGTTACCGTGATTTCTATCGCCAACCTGAGCGGCCGTCTGGTTCTGGGCATCCTGTCTGATAAGATCTCCCGTATCCGCGTGATTACTATCGGTCAGGTGGTCTCTCTGGTCGGTATGGCGGCCCTGCTGTTCGCCCCGCTGAATGCAATGACCTTCTTTGCGGCGATTGCCTGCGTGGCCTTTAACTTCGGCGGCACCATTACCGTCTTCCCGTCGCTGGTGAGCGAATTCTTTGGCCTCAATAATCTGGCGAAAAACTATGGCGTGATTTACCTCGGCTTCGGTATTGGTAGTATCTGCGGTTCGCTGATTGCCTCCGTGTTCGGCGGCTTCTATGTCACCTTCTGCGTCATCTTCGCTCTGCTGATTTTGTCGCTGGCGCTCTCCACCACTATTCGCCAGCCGAAAAGCGAAATTTATCATCAAGCACACGCCTGATAGCGTCGCCCTCCCTAAGCTAATAATGCCTTACCAGCCAGATATTTTGTAAATATCTGGCTGAATCACATTCTCTCCGGATACTTTTGCCATTTGCTGTGGTCTACTTAGCGCGCTTTGTAGAGGTTTCCGATAACCAACCCAGACGCACTTAATTAATCTTCCTGTTTATATCGTTTTAAACAGGGCGGTTTCATCTCTTCGTTTCCCAGGTTTGCTTGCATGAAATACATTAAAACGATGTCGCAGCAGAAGCTAAGTTTTTGGCTTGCGCTGTACATCGGCTGGTTTATGAACGCCGCGGTGTTTTTCCGCCGCTTCGATGGCTACGCTCAAGAGTTTACCGTCTGGAAAGGGTTGTCCGGGTTGGTGGAACTGGTAGCGACGGTTCTGGTTACTTTCTTCCTTCTGCGCCTGCTGTCGTTATTCGGCCGCCGGGTATGGCGCATATTAGCGACGCTGGTGGTGCTGTTTTCCGCGGCGGCAAGCTATTACATGACCTTCCTCAACGTGGTCATTGGCTACGGTATTATCGCTTCGGTGATGACCACCGATATTGACCTGTCGAAAGAGGTCATTGGCTGGCATCTGATCCTGTGGCTGGCCGCGGTTAGCGCTTTACCGCTACTGCTTATCTGGAGCAACCGCTGCCGTAAGACGCTGCTACAGCAGGTGAAAACGCCGGGTCAGCGGGCGAAAAATATCCTGATAGTCGTGCTGGCCGGGCTGATGGTCTGGGGGCCGATTCGCCTGCTGGAAGTGCGCCAGAAGAACGTCGAGCGCAATTCAGAAGTCGATATGCCGAGCTACGGCGGCGTGATTGCCAACTCTTACCTGCCTTCTAACTGGCTGTCGGCGCTCGGGCTGTACGCCTGGGCGCAGGTGGATGAGTCGTCCGATAATAAGTCGCTGATTAACCCCGCGAAAAAATTCACCTACGTAGCGCCGCAGGATCTTGATGATACTTATGTGGTGTTTATTATCGGCGAGACCACCCGCTGGGATCATATGGGTATTCTCGGCTATAACCGTAATACCACGCCGAAGCTGGCGCAGGAGAAGAATCTTGTCGCCTTCCGCGGCACCTCTTGCGATACCGCCACCAAGCTGTCGTTGCGTTGTATGTTCGTGCGCGAGGGCGGGGCGGATGATAATCCGCAGCGGACGCTGAAAGAGCAGAATGTGTTTGCTGTTCTACACCAGTTAGGCTTTGCCGGCGACCTGTACGCGATGCAGAGCGAGATGTGGTTCTACAGCAATACGATGGCCAACAATATCGCCTATCGCGAGCAGATCGGCGCCGAGCCGCACAACCGCGGCAAGAACGTGGATGATATGCTGCTGGTCGATGAAATGAAACGCGGCATGGAGCAAAACCCGAGCGGCAAGCGTCTGATTATTCTCCATACCAAGGGGTCGCATTTTAACTATACCCAGCGATATCCACGCAGCTTTGCGCAGTGGAAACCAGAATGTGTAGGGGTGGACAGCAAATGTTCGAAGGCCGAGTTGATTAACTCCTACGATAACAGCGTCACTTATGTGGATCACTTTATCGTCAGCGTGCTGGACCAACTGCGGGATAAAAAGGCTATCGTGTTCTACGCCGCCGATCACGGCGAGTCGATTAATGAACACGAACATCTGCACGGCACGCCGCGTATGATGGCGCCGCCGGAGCAGTTCCGCGTGCCGATGATGGTCTGGATGTCGGATAAGTATCTGGCGAATCCGGATCACGCCGCCTCCTTTGCGCGCCTCAAGCAGCAGGCGGCAATGAAGGTTCCGCACCGTCACGTTGAGCTGTATGACACCATTATGGGTTGTCTTGGTTATACCTCGCCGGATGGTGGGATTAATGAGAACAACAACTGGTGTCGCGTGCCGGCAGCGGCGAAAGCGGCGAAGGAATAGCAGCAGTGGCGAGATTCTCGCCGCTTGATTGATTTTTTGCTAATAAGGCATTGACGGGGGGGCATCCCAGCAGTAAGATGCGCCCCGCATTCGGTGATTGGCGCAGCCTGGTAGCGCACTTCGTTCGGGACGAAGGGGTCGGAGGTTCGAATCCTCTATCACCGACCAAATTTGAAAAGCCTGCTCAATGAGCAGGCTTTTTTGC